>JAQBZS010000188.1 GCA_027622115.1 Planctomycetota bacterium
GATGTGATTCTTCTTGGGAATGGTCATCATCCCGCCCAAGCCGTTCGGCACTTGCTCTTCGGACTCTTCGATCCGCAAGGCACCGTCCGCAAGTGCCGTGTCGTTCACGATCGTCTCGCCGGCAAGCGGACCTTCAAAACTGTTGCGGACTTCGTCTTCACCAGCGGCGTCGATTCCGTATGACACCACGGCCGCATCGATCTTGCCGCTCGGTTTTTTGGCCAGCTTGCCGAGGATCGTGTTGGCGTGGGTTTGCAAACGAGTACACGCGTTGTTCATGTCGCCGCTGTAGGGATCGTTGACCGAGCGGTCCAGCAGCAGTACCAACAGCGCTGCCTTTTCACTCGGAGCAGGAGCAATGTCCACGGGCGGCAGACTGTCTCCGTCGGTGGCTTCTTCCGAATCCGGGGTTAACGGTTCGTCGAGGCTGTCCAACGCGGACTCGGAATCGTCGTCCATCAATTCCAGTTGATCGACATCACCGTCCGGAAACGGTTCTTCGTCGGCTGAATCGTCTGCCAGGGGAATGGTTTCGGGAACGACCTCTTCCACGAATGCCGCGGCGGACTTCAACGGCCAATCGCTCGTGTGTGCGTCAACGAGTCGCAACAGCGTGACGATGTCCAGCATCTTCGCGTTGTAGATCATGCCGACCGCGTTCTCGACCATCGGCACCTTGGCTTCCTTGAGTGCGGCGATGAGGTGTTCCGGCACCGAGCTACACCGCAAGAATAAGTCCTTTTGCGGACCGACGGGCAGGTAGTAGCGATTGCCGGGATACTTCGTGGCAGGGACGGTTTTGGACGAACTGAGATGGGCGTGAAAGATCAACGGACTCCCAGCGGCCAGTTCGAGACCCTTGATTTCGTCGATGACTTTCTGCGGATTTCCGTCGCCCGATCCACCGGCGAAGATGTGGATGATGATCGGCGGTCCGTGATCCGTGCCGGCCTGTTCCAGCCACGAGTTCAACAGGTCCTGGCAATGCGTGAACGCCGCGACTTGTGGAGATTTGCCGTCGAGTTCCGGCTGATACCACACCGGGAATTCAACCGGCTGATCGACCGGCGGACCAAACCCAGCGGGATTCGGCACTTTTCGATTGCGGGTTTCGACGACCACGGGTGAGGCTCCCACATCGGCGAGCGACACGAAGTCCTGCCCTTCCAAGGCACCGCCCCAACGCGAACCAACCAGCGGCTGGTCCGAGCCGTCGGTTTTGTATCCGACGAGTGCGACATCAAAGTCCGCCGTTTCGGACAGTCGCCGCAGCATGGCGTTGACGGCGGTCGCTACGCTTTCGGACTTCTTCTTGGGTTGCGCGGCGGCTTGCTGGGAATCTTCCTGCACTGGTGCGTCCAATGCAGACGATTCATCGATCAGCAGAATCACACAGCCCGGGCTTTGGATCAGCGTGGAACTCATGGTGGCGACCTTGGTTGTTTGATGATTCATTAGAAGCTATCTGAAAAAGGGGTCTGACCCTTGGAGCCGGGCACCGAGCTGTGCCCGAGGCCTTACGGCCAGCGGCTCACCCACGAAACCCACAACTCTGGGACCATTGGGCTATTGCCCCAACGGCTCATTGACAGACTGTTTCTCATTCGTTTCACGGAACCGGCGAACATCGAATACGTTTCAACCATCTGATCTAGCGCAGGTTCTTGGCGACGCGGGTTCCCATGTCGAGGAACTGCAGCAGGCTGATCATGTCCGCGTTGAAGACCATGCCGCGACCGTTGGGCTGGACTTCGAAGCCTTCCTGGATGGCTCGATCGCGGATTTGATCGGGCAGCACGCTCGACATCTTGAACAGCACGCGAGCCAACTCTTCCGGCAACACTTCGTCGCTGTGCGGGAATACGAAGGGGTCGGCAGCCGTCATCGACAGGTGGCAATTGAACAACAGCACGTTGCCGTCTTCGGTGGTCAGATTCTGCATGATCGGGTCGGCGTACGGGATCGGATCGCCTTCTTGAGATTCGCCGTCTGTGATGTGGATCAGAATCGGCGGGAAGCAGCTTTGGTGCTCGGCATTCCAGGCTTCCAGAATCTGGTAGCACTTATAGAGCGCGCTGCACATCGGCGTGCCGCCTTCGTAAATCGGATCGATCCACACCGGCACTTGCACGGGGAACTCGGTCATTTCACCGGTTTCTTCGTCATACATCTGTTGCATTTTTTCTTCGATGCGGACGGGGTTGTCGTTGATGGCGCTGATTGGCACGAGTTCCTGTCCGGCGAGATTCCCCTGCCAGCCGGATTCGATGATCGGGTTGCCTTGCGGGTCCGTGCGATAGCCGATGATGCCCACATGCATCCAGTCCTTCACGCCGGATGTGCCGCTGGCCTTGATAATCATGTTCTGCAACCAGCCATTGATCACGTTGACCAACTGATCGCACTTGCGGACGTCGGACCCGCCCAGCGGTTCTTCCATCGAAAACGACTGGTCCAACAGGAACAGGAAGCAAGCGGGAGTCTCACGGCTGATTTCTTGGCTGTACGGCATTAGTTGTTCTCTCCAGGATCTTGAAACCAAAGCGGCCTATAAAAGTTGATTCTGTGGGTCGTATCGCGAGTCAGTCGCTTTCCAGTTCGACATGATCGGCGGTATTCATCATTCCCAATCGCGATCGTAATTGTTGTTCCAATTGCGGCAATCGCTGAGCCCATTGTCCGACGTTTCTCATGTCATTGGGCGAATTGGGAGGCTGAATGGCCACGCGGGCGAGTTGCTGAAATGCATTCGAGAGTTGATTCAGGAGTTGCTGGTCTTGGTCGTCGAGGTCGGCATTCGCCAGTGATTCCATCGGCCCCTTCAAGTCGTCGGCGAAGGCTCGTACTTGAGTGGTGAGTTGCTCGTTCCTCCGAGCCGCTCGCTGGACTGCCTGGCGAGGATTCCCGCCTCGTTGAGCGACGGTCGCGTAGAGCCTAATCAGATCCAAACTCATATTGCACCCGACGACCAGCTTCGTGCCAGTCTGTCTCGCCCGCCACCACGAGACGTTGCGATCGATCTCACGACGCGGCGCGGATGCGATTTTGCTCACGGCATTTGTCAGGACATCGCCGGGGATCGCCAGCCCAATTCCTTCTTGCGGAGACTTGAGCGTCACGACACCGGCGACTCGCCCGGAAGCCGTCAACGCCGGACCGCCGCTGTTGCCTCGATTGATCGACATCGAAAGCTGCAAGTACTTTTCGCCGTTGAGCGACTGCACGGAACCGAACAGGCCCTGCGTCACGACGTTGGTCAATCCGCCCGGATTGCCGATGACCAGCAGCGGCTCGCCCTTTTCCAATTCAGCGATGCGAGCCACTTCGAGCGGCAGGATATCGCCGGGCATCTCCCGAACACGCAGCAAGACGAGATCCACTTCCGGAACGGCGTACGCAAGTTCCACGCGTCGATATTGAGTCTGCTCGCCACGCGATGGAAAGCTGATCGTAATGCCGGATGGATCAGCCAGTCCCACGACGTGTTCGTTTGTTGCCACGATTTGCGGCGCGACGACGAACCCGGTTCCGAGGCTGCCAAACTGCGTGTGAACTCGGCATACGGACGGTTCACATTGCTTGACGATTTCTTGCGTCGTGAGTTTGCCGTCGTTAGCCGATTCGGGAACGGGACTGGGATTCGTGGGAGCCGGAGCGACGACAACCGGATCCGGTGCCGGCTCGGAGACGATCGATTTGTTTTCCGGTGCAACCTGCGGTTCGGTGATCGGCGGTTCGACTACGGGCTGAGCCACTTTGTTTGACGCGAAATCGTCTCGTGATTCCGTGGCTTCAGTTGACGTGCTCACCGGTTTCGACACCAAGACGAGTTGTTCAGCCGATTCGTCGTTGTTCGAGAGGCTCTTGAATAACCCGCCGCGCACGACTGCGAGCGAGATCACCGACACGGCAAACAGGCCCAGAACGACGCAGCCGAAGACAATGCCGATGTTCGACGGAAGCGATTCGCCGCTGCGGGAAACGGAAGACGCTTGACGCGGAATCTTGGTGACGGGCGTTGTGGACTGTGCAGGTCGTGGCGGTTTTGCCGGAACCTTACGAGGCGATGGCGACTGTTTCTGAGCCTTTTCGTCGGCAGTGCGCGTCGTCGTCCGAATTGTCTGAAGATCGGCCGCGAGTCGACGTCCGCCGGGGGTTGAGACGAGCGTGACCATCTTCAGGCATCCAGGGCACGCGAATCGTTCTTGGACGCGTCGATTGGCCACCGCAATCTGTCGTCCGCATTTCGGGCAACTCGGCATCACGATTCGTCTCGCTTAAGTGATTTCGGATCAATCCGTCTGCGTGTTTGGTAACTCGTTGAACGACGGGAATAACGCTCAGCACGTTCCGGTCGCATCGACGCGTGGCCGCAAGAGATATGGAACGCAAACTCGCATTCTTTCGCAAATCGACGCAGAATTCTCTACAACGCCCGAATCAGGAGACAGCGAACCACCCGCCCTCTTCCTCTGACCGTTCAATTGGGCTGATCAATCATCAACAGGACTTTGTCGAACATGAGCGGGAACACAAACACCACGCGTCTGCGTTTTCGCACCGTTGGCTTACTACTCAGCTTTGCATGGCTCGGATCACTCGCATCGACGACGTTTGCTCAGCCTGCAGGCGTTGAACCCGTGACAAAAGCGGGGCATCCGGCGGAAGCCGCGATCGATGTGTTTCTCGGCCAGCCCGAATTTGACATGCAGCAAGTCTTCCCACGCGAGCGATTTCCCAACGTGGCCGTGGCCGTCGACGGCACCGTGTTGGCGACTATCGGTCAGACCAGCGTTCGAGTGCGTCGCAGCGAAGACGGAGGCAAGACCTGGGGCCGGGAAATTGAGATCGCGAAACCCGGCTTCCAAGGTGGCGGCCTGACGGTCGACGACTTCAGCGGCAACATCTTCACGTTCGTCGAATCGCAGCACCCGCCCGCAGACATTCGCGTTTATCGCAGCACCGATCACGGCAAGACCTGGAATGCTCAAGCAGCCGTCATCAACAAGGACAGCCGAGGCAACGTGCCGTCCATGCACATGAACGACCATGGCATCACGCTGTTGCGCGGCAAGTTCAAGGGTCGGTTGATGAGAGCGACGCGGTGGTACGCCGGCAAGAATGAACGGGCGCGTTGGCCGCAACACTACACCAATGCGATGTTCAGCGACGATGGCGGCAAGACTTGGAACACCAGCGATCCGTTTCCCGCGATGGGGACCGGCGAGGCGACAATCGCCGAACTTTCCGACGGCACGATCTACTACAACTCGCGGCGACATTGGGCGGAAGCAGGAGCCAATCCACGCCGTCGATGGACAGCGTCGAGCCACAACGGCGGCGCGACGTGGAAGGACTTGAAGATCGTCGAAGGCCTTCCCGACGGGCCGCAAGACACGAACTACGGCCTGATGGGCGGGCTCGTCCGATTACCGATTCTTGGGCGAGACATTTTGATCTTCAGCAACGTCGAGAGTCCGAAGGGTCGCAATCACGGCACGGTTTGGGCCAGCTTCGACGGCGGTAAGACGTGGCCACTGAAGCGACTCGTTTTTGAAGGCGGCTTTGCGTATTCGTCGCTCACCGCGGGTCGACCGAAAACAAGCAGCGACGGCTGGATCTACCTGCACTTTGAAGGCGGTCCGAAAAATGGCTCGACCGTGGCTCGGTTCAATCTGAGTTGGCTGCTGGCAGGCCAAGCGACGAATGACGGTCAGTTGCCGAAATGGCTTCAAGCAATCCAGAAGTGACGCAAATTCGCGCGGATCAATCGGTGGGAAACGCACCTGAAAAGACCGCGTCGATGTGATCGAGTTGTGGCTCATCCACGACGTCGGGAAGCACGGTGAGACGTTTCGGGCCATTTGAGTCCGCCTGATGCGGCAACTCGCGAGTTCGTGCGGTCTCGCGATCGGCGCGCCGCAGCATCTGCTTCACCAGCCTCTCTGGTCGCGTTTGTCGATCGATTTGTCGAATGTCAGACACGCGATCGAATACGGATGCGAAACGCGCCTGCAAATCGGTGGTGGCAAACGCCGCGTCGGAAATCGAAGGCCGTGCTAAACCGACAAGCGGTTGTTCGAGGGATGGCTGAGCGTTGGACGACTGCGTCAATTCGACGAGCGATTGCGCAGCCAAGCTCAGCATCGGAGCGGCGGCGTACGACTGCGATTGAAACTGCATCGGTTGTTGTTCGGGGTTGAATGTGTGGTGAATCGCCGACAGCAGCGACGCTTGATCGTCGTCGCCGCTGAGTTCCCAGAACATCATGCCACCGAGGTTTTGGTCCAGCACGTATTGAGCCTTGACGCCGAGCGACTCGGGATCGTCGTAGCTGATCATGATGCCGGTGTCCGCGTTGTACAGCCACGGAACTTCGGCTTCGTCGTGCCAGTAACGCGTGTAAGTGGGGATGTAATTCTCCTTGAGATCTTGATAGTCGAAATTGCCGGCTTCCCAAGTTCCAAACGGCACGCCGGTGTGCGACTGGAACAGGGCGTTGTCGACGTTGGGCACGCCTTTCCAGCCTCGACCGTAGAACGCTCCGCCCATCACGATCTTGTTACTGGGCACGCCCGCGTCGAGATACGTGGTCAAGGCGGCAGCGACGTTGAGCTGGTCTCCCTGCGGATCGCCGGCCACTGCGTAGAGCGGTGAATTGAACCCGGTCTGCGGCGTCCACGCCCCCGCCAAGTCGTACGTCATCACGTTGATCCAGTCGAGGTGCTCGCTGAGTTCCGGCAGTTCCAGGTTCTGGATGTTCCATGGCCCAGCCGCGGCGGCGATCGTCAGCAAATAGTCCTCGCCCGTCTGGGCTTCGAGTGCGTCGAGTTGTTGACGGAATTCGCCCATGAGCAGCGTGTAGTTGTGCTTGTCCTCGGGACGATTGCTGTTGCCCGGTTCGCCGCCGCCAACTGGGTATTCCCAGTCGATATCGATGCCGTTGAAACCGTGGTCCACCATGAATTGCACGCCCGACGCCACGAAGCGTTCGCGAGACGCATCCGTCAAGGCGACGTCCGAGAAGTGGTCGGACCACGTCCAACCGCCGATCGAAATCAACGTCTGTAAATGTGGGTGCTGCTGCTTGAGCGTTTCGAACGCCGGGAAGTTCAGACTGTCCGCCCATGCATCGCCCGCCACGACCAACCCGTCCGGACTGATGTTCGCGAACGCGTAATTGATGTGTGTCAGCTTGTCGGCGGGGATGTCCGTAACTTGATAATCGCGTCCGTAAATGCCCCACGACGTGAAATAGCCCACGACGCGTTTTGACGCGTCCGGCGGTGGATCGGCGTCGTCATCGTCGTGGATCGTCGCCGTTCCGATCGCCGTGGCGAGTGTCACCGTGGCACCCGACAACAGCACTTGAAACGTCTCGTTCGGTTCGTCGTCGGTATCACCGATCACGGTCACGCTGATGGACTTCTGGAGTTCACCGGGGTCGAACGTGAGCGATCCGCCAGCGGACAGATAGTCGACGCCCGCCGTCGCCGTCCCGCCGCCCGTCGAGTAACTCACGGTGACCGGCACGATGTCCGCTTCCGACAGAGTCACGGAGAACGTGGCGATCGACGTCCCGCTGTCGCCTTCCGTGACGCTGATGCTGTTGATCGACATTTCGGGCGATGGTGGCGGTGGATCGGCATCGTCGTCAATGATCGTGGCCGTTCCGGTGGCCTTGGCGAGCGTCAGGCCGGCTCCGGACAAGTTCACGAGAAACGTCTCGTGCGATTCGTGCTCCATGTCGCCGATGACCGTCACGTTGATCGACTTTTGGAGTTCGCCCGGATTGAACGTGAGCGATCCGCTGGTTGACAAGTAATCGATGTCGCCCGTCGCGCTGCCGCCGCCGGTGGAATAGTTGACGTGAATCGGCTCGGTGCCTGCAACGGACAGGTTCACGCTGAACGTGGCCGTGACTGTGGTGCCGGCGTCGCCTTCGTCGAGGCTGACGTCGTTGATGGACATCTCGGGAGCGGGCGGATCGCCATCGCACAGCGGTTCGCCGTTGAGCGTGAAGTGGCTCGGGCCATCCAGCACATGGCCGGGTGAACCGACGAAGCCGAAGCTCACTTCCGATCCGGGCCGGATCTTTCGATTCCAGGACGCCGGCACGATCTCGTAGTGGCCGCCGTTCGCGGATTTCACGCGGGCATTCCAGATGGAATCGATATTCCGATCAAAGTCGAAGCCCAAATTCCAACCATTGACGACGTCCGTGCCGTGGTTCGCGATCACGATCCTGCCGGTGAAGCCGCTGCCCCAGTCCGAGTCCACGAAGAATTCGGCCGTGACTAGGCCGCCACAACTGGCCGTGTCGTCGTTGATGATCGTGGCCGTCCCGCCGGCATCCACGATCGTCGCTCCAGTGGCGGCGGACAGATTGACGCGGAAGGTCTCGTTCTCTTCCACCACCTCGTCGCCGATGACGTTGACGATCACGGTCTTGGAAGTCTCGCCGGCCGCGAAGGTGACCACGCCGTTGGCCGCTTGGTAGTCCGAGCCCGCCGTTGCCGAATCATCGGCGGTTGCGAAGTTTACGGACACCGGTTCCGTCGAAACCCTGTTGAGCGTAACCGTCAACGTGGCCGCGATCGTGCCGGTGTCGCCTTCGTCAACGCTCACGTCGTTGATGCGAATCTCGGGTGGTGGAGGCGGCGGCGCAGGTTCATCGTCGTCGAGAATCGTGATCTCGGATTCGTCATCCGCGATCGTGGCACCGGCAGCGTTCGACAACCGCACGAAAAACGACTCGGTCGGTTCTTCGACTTGATCTCCGACGATCGAGACCGTGATCGTTTTCTCGGTTTGACCCGGTGCGAATGTCAGCGTGCCGCTCGACGCCGAATAGTCCCCGTCGACTACCGCGGTCCCGTTCGCCGTTTCGAACTGCACGGTGACTTCGTGCGTGGTCGCTGCCGAAAGTCGGACCGTCACCGACACGGTTTGGCCACCACCGGAGCCCCCGAGCACATCGAACATGTGCGGTTGCAGCTTGTCGACTTTCGACGCAATCACCGTCTGCCAGTCATCGGCGAGAATCCCGCCCGTGTCGCCGGAATTGGGATTCCACGACCACCACGTGTAACTCATGCCCAGATTCCCGGCCGCGAGATCCCGCGTGCCGTTCGCATCGAAGTCGCCGGACAAATAGGCCAGCATCGTGTCGACCCACGGCTCGTCCAGGGCGTTTTCCAAGCGGCTGCCAAATTCGCCGAGCAGCACCGGTGCGGAGTCGTCTTGGAACAGCCCGCCGAACATGCGATCCCAAATCGCCGGCAAGTTGTTTGGGAATTGCGGGTCGTTGAACCAATCCTGATGCCACACGGATGCCGGATAAGCATGCGGCGAATAGACCAGCCGATTCGCCACATCCAACCGCACCGGATACTCGGCCGCCCCCGCCAGATTGCCGCCCCACCAATAGCCCTCGCCGCCGTAGTTCTGCACGCCTTCGACCAAGATCAGCCAGTTGGGGTTGGTGTCGAGAATTGCGTTGCCGATGCGTTCGGCCGCCAACCGCCAGTCGGTCGCGATGTCGCCGCTGCCCCAAGTGGCGGGACCGTGCGGTTCGTCGTGGATGTCGGCTCCGATGATCGTCGGGTTGTCGGCGTAGCGCGCGGCGAGCATCACCCAATCATCGATCGTGCGACTTTCCGGGAAGCCGGTTTCGTACCACAACCCATTCGCATTCGGACCGGCACCCTGCGAGGAACGATGGTGATCCAAAATGATCCGCAAGTCGATTTCGCCAGCGTACTCGACGATCTTGTCGATGATTTGCAAACCGCTGAGTCCCTGCAAA
>JAQBZS010000189.1 GCA_027622115.1 Planctomycetota bacterium
TTGTCAGTCGTGGCTTCCACCGGCACGGGGCCGGTGGAGAGCACATAGAAAACGGTAGTGTGAGGGATTCCAAACAATCTTGCCCCTGTGCATCCCAATTGGCGATTGTGATACTGCGGGCCATGCGAGCGGCCCGTTGATCTTCTTCCGCAAATCAATCGAGCTTTGTTGACTACTATGAAAAACTGCCCCACATGTCAGATGCCGTTGAAGGATGGACGCTGCCCCATGTGTGATGCCCGGTCACATCAAACCATGCAACCGCCTGGCATGGCATCGATGGACGGCGAGGCGACGAATCTCGACGACTTTGGTGCGTCGGATCCAGGGGCCACGTCAGGTCCGGCAGGGACTCATTCGACCAACGAACCCACCGACAACGGCGCGGGCACGTTCCAACCCAACTTCGGCTCGCCGAAGGAATTTGGCCAAACACTGGGGCCACCGAGTCTCGCCACGCCGTTGCCGGGCGATTCGTTACACACATCCTCGCCCGACGGTTCCGGCACCGTCAGTTCTCCCAATCCACCGCCGGCGGCATCAACGACGGGAGGCGACAGCTCGCCACAAGGTGGCTTGGGCACCACGACTCCCGGCGAACCTTGGGTGGCGAAAGAGTCGGTGGCGGAGAATTGGTCGTCCGTTGACGGCGACGACCGCAAGACGATCAGCGAGGAGGGCCTCGCCGGGAATCGCGACACCCGTGCCACCATCAATTGCGATCGTTTGAACGATGACGACGAAGGGGCCGAGGATGTGGATGGGCAGACGGTGGTGTTGCCGGGAATCGCCACGCCCACACGCGGCAGCAAGACGGTTTCGTCTTCGGGGCCTAAGTCGAATCAACAGTCGCCGCAGGCCGACGGTTCCGGAGAAGCGGATTCATCCGAGGCCGACTCTCAATTGTCGGACGCCACATGGAACGTGCCGCTTCGCGTGGTTGATCCGTTGCAGGCCGAATCGGTCGGACAAGACCGCTTTGTCGATTACTCGCTGATCGACGAGTTGGGGCGCGGCGGCATGGGCATCGTGTATTCGGCCGAACAAACCGCCATCCATCGAAACGTGGCTCTAAAACGCGTCGAAGGCAAGTCGGCTCGGAGACGGCAAAAGAAGAGCCAGGGCCTGCTGACTGAAGCCATCATCACCGGTGACTTGGCGCATCCGAACATCGTGCCGATTCATGACTTGGGCCAGGACGCGGAAGGCAACCTCTTCTATTCGATGAAGCGAGTGGAAGGCACGCCGTGGCACAAGACGATCGACCGCATGTCCGAGGCGGAAAACATCAGCATCTTTCTGCATGTGGCGGACGCCATCGCGTTCGCGCACTCGCGCGGCGTGATCCATCGAGATCTCAAGCCCGAAAACGTAATGGTCGGTGAATATGGCGAAGTGCTGTTGATGGATTGGGGGCTGGCCCAAGTCACGCCCAAATTCAGCAAGCAGGAAAAAATCGCGCAAGCCGCGAATCACGGTGGGTCGCCGGCGTACATGGCTCCGGAAGAAGCCATGAATTTTCTCGTCTATTCCGGTTGGGCGAAGGGCGAACTCCAACAGCCCACTCCGGGCACGGACATCTATCTGCTGGGCGCGATCCTGTACGAAATCGTGACCGGCCACCCTCCGCATTCCGGCATCGACCAACCGACGTGCATCCGGAACGCCGCGAAGAACATCATCGTGCCGACGGACGACGACGGCGAGTTACTGGACATCGCGCTGCGAGCCATGGCGGACGACCCGCGTGATCGCTACGCGACGGCACAGAATCTTCAAACGGCGGTCCGCGAATACCAAGACCACTTGCAGAGCATCAAGCTGGGGCAACAAGCCGAAAAACACATGAGCGAGGGTCAGTATCCTCGCGCGGTGGTCGACTTCGAAAACGCGCTGAATCTGTGGGACGAAAACCCGCTGGCCAAGGATCGCATTCGAGTCGCTCAACGACGCGTCAGTCGGCGACGCATGGCCGGTATCGCCTCGTTCACGGCGTTCGTGACATCGATCGCGGTTGGTTTTATTTGGATCAACGCGGAACGTCAGTTGGCCGAGTACGCGAAGCGGGACGCCGAACGCGAACAGCAGAACGCCGAACGCGCCGGAGAGGAAACCAAGGAAGCCCTGGTCAAGGCCGAGCAGGCAACGAAGGATGCCCTCGCGGCCCGTGAGGATGCGATCAAGGAACAGGATCGCGCGGTCGCCGCCAGTATTGAAGCGGTCAAACAAACCGGCATTGCCATCAAGGAAGCCGAAGCGGCGAATCTAGCGCGAGTCGCCGCGCGGAAGGAAGAACTCAACGCCGACAGAGCGCTGGTCGCTGCCAGTCGATCCGAGCGCAAGCAGCAATACGAGTCGTTTGTTGCGAGTATTCAGCTTGCGGAATCACGGATCGAGGACAACGTGTTCGACGAAGCCGTCAAGATTCTCAAGGCGATTCGCGATGAACGCGCGGCGTTGGTCAATGCAGCAGCCAAGCGAGCGGGAGAACTTGAAAAGGGAATTGCCACAGCGAAGGCGGCCGAAACCGCAGTCGCCGATCGTATCAACGAACTCAATCAGCAACTGGTGGCGGCAGCCACGCCGGAAATCAAAAAGCAAGTGGAAACAACTCTGGCGGATGCTGAAAAGGAGCACACGCACTTTCAGGAAAAGCAGGGCATTCTCAACGAGGGCCTGGAACTCGCCACTGGTGAAGTCTTCAATCTGGGGTTTGAATGGAAACGGCTGTGGTACGTCTGCCATCAGGGCTTCGAGGAACAGATCGCGGAAACTCCGCTCCATTCCGTCGCCGCGCATCCCAGTCAAGCAGTCGTGGCCTATGGTGGATCCGACGGCAAAATCACCGTCTGCTCGTACGCCAAGGGAGCCGACGGCAAGTACGTGTTCAAGGTCGAGAAAACTCTCGACGGCGACAAACCCGTGCTGTGTCTTGAGTTTTCTCCCGACGGAGCCATGTTGGCGGTCGGTCGCACATCGCCTGAAATCGATCTGTGGGATTGGGCGGCACAGACTCGGACACGGCAACTGAAAGGTCATGCGCGAGAAGTGTTGTCCGTCAAGTTTGCCAAGCACGGAGATGCGATCGTTTCCGCATCCAAAGACGGAACGATTCGGCTCTGGAAATCCACGATTGGAACGGCCGTCGCCAAGGTTGATTGGCCGCGTGAAGCTGAACACGCGCTGGACGTAGATGTGTGGAATGCCGCGCAAGCCGGCGAGGGCATGTTCATCGCGGCGGCTGGAACAGAATCCGTGGTCAAGATTTGGGACGTTCGCGGCATGGCGAATGCCGAGACGTTGGAGTATCGCGGCCAATTCGAAGGTCACCTCAAGGGTCTTGACGAGGCGCAAACGTACGACACCTCGGCAGTGTCCATTTCGCCGGACGGTCGTCAGGTCGTTTCGGGAGGCATGGATGGCCTTATCTTGGTTTGGGATCCCAAGGAAGTTCACAACGATGCTGAAGAACGCAAGATGTCGAAAATCAACATTCCGGGAGTCATTATCGATCTGGGCAAGAAAGCCGTGAAGAAACCGGATCAAAAATTCAAGGCCCTGCAACATCTCCACAAACGCGCCGTCAAATCGCTTCAGTTCACCGAGATGGACGGCACTCCCACCGTCATCAGCGGCGGCGAAGATACCGTAATCAACGTGTGGAACATGAACACGCGGCAGGTTTTTCGCACGCTCCGCGGGCACGGCAGTCAAGTCATGAGCTGTCGCTTGGGATACGGATTGGACAAGCGCGAGTCCATCATTCTCAGCGCCAGTTTGGATGCCACAACTCGGTTGTGGGACGTGAGTCACTACGAAGAGTTTCGCGTGCTGGACAGCGAGTTCTCGGATCATGAAGGCACCGTGCATGCGGCGGTTTTCGACCCGAATGCGAGCGGCCGAATCGTCACCGGCGGCGGCAATCTCGGCGGCACCGTTTCCGTCCGGACCATGGCCAAGGACGACAACGCTCAAGCGAGTCGAACATCGACGCAGTCCGGTTCGGATTTGTTTCGCGCGAACTTTGCCGCCGCGTTGCGTGACGGCCCGAATGCCTCGCCGGATGCTATTCCGTTGTTGTTGACAGCCGAAATCGGCATTGCCCGATTGTGGCATCTGACTAAAGGCACGCAGGTCGCGCGGTTGACCGGATTGGGATTCGGCAACGTGCGGGCGCCCGTGGCGGTCTCCGGGAATCAACAGTGGATCCTCACGGGCACGAATGGTCCGGGAGCCAAGCTCTGGAACGTCGAGGATGTATTGGCCGCGAATGTGGCAACGGTCTTCAAGGAACTGAAGGACCCTGATCCCAAGTCGGAAGTCTCGGCATGTGCCATTTCGCAAGACGGCAAGATCGGCCTCACCGGAGACAACCGAGGAGTCTGTCGCTTGTGGAACCTTGAAACCGGCGAAATCCTCAAGACGGTTTCGCACGGCGACAGCCACATCGCGGATGTCAAACTGTTCCATGACGGGTCGTTTCTAACGGCCCACGGATCCGACATTCGGCGTTGGCAACCGAATTCGGACTCTCGCCAGACTCTGAGTAGCCACCCTGGATCGATCGAAGCCATGGAACTATCACCGGACGAGAAACACATCCTGTCGATTTGGTCCGGCAAAACGGCTGAAGAAAAGATGGTGGCCGTGTGGGACATTGCCACTGCGAAATTTGCGTTTGATCAAGTCGTTCCGTTTGCTTCGTCGGGAAAGTTTCATCCAACAAAACCCAAGTTCTTGGTCGCCTGCAATACATCGAAGGCGGACGTTCATCCGGTCCGGCAGTTCGAGATTCCGGACGATTCGGGTTTCGTGAAACCCACCGAGGACGTGGTTCAAGCCGGTGCCGTCAACGAAGTCAATTTCTCAACTTACTCGTCGGACGGACGCTTTGTGTTCACGATCCGAGACAAAGTGGTGCGCATGCGGGACGTGGTCACGGGCAATGAAGTGCGTCGATTCCAGGCGCCCAAGTCCGTGAATTCCGTCGGTTTCTCGGGTGACGGCAAGTTTGTCATCACCGGCAACGGGGACGGTTCCGTCCGCATTCTCAATCCCGAAAACGGCAAGGAAATCCACAAGCACGCCGATCTGCCAGGTTCGATTCGAGTCGCGCAATTCCGCCCATTGCTGAATCAATATCAATTTGTGACGAACCGCAAGGATGATTCCAGCGCCGTCCATGCGTGGAATCCTGAAAACGAAACAATCACCGAAGTGGCGAAACTGCCGGCAGCCACGCACGTGGCCTACGCGACGGATGGATCGGGTTTGCTGACCGTTGACGAGGGTCGCACGATTGTGCTGCGAGACGCCGATGACCCTTCGAAGGTGCTCAAAAGCATGCCCGTCGAGGCGGGTTGGACCGTGACGAGCGTGGCCTACTTCCGAGGCGCGGCCGGACGGATGATTGGGATTGGTCTAAAGAACAATCGTGCCGTCAAGGGTCTAATCTGGTGGCCGGACAGCATGGCCGGCGCGCCGGAGAAAACGGTCCTGCTCGAGGGACACGCCGATGCAATCCAAAGTATCGCGTTCGCCAAGGACGGCAGCCGCGCCGTCACCGGCAGTGCGGACCGCACGGTGAAGGTCTGGGATCCCTTGAGCGGTCGCGAATTATTGACGCTCAAGGGACATGTCGGTGCGGTGAATTCGGTCGACTTCTCGTATGACGGAAACACCGTGATGTCCGCCGGGGAAGACGGCAAGGTCATGCTGTGGTTTGCGTCGGCGGAAACTCCATGAGAATCCTGGTACTGGCGGACATCCACTCGAACTGGGCGGCCTTGTCGGCCATTGACGAGCGGTTTGACGTATGCCTGTTCGTGGGCGATGCCGTGGACTACGGCACGGCACCTCGCGAATGCCTGGACTGGTTGCGAGCCAACAAGGCGATCTGCGTCCGCGGCAATCACGACCATGCGGTGGCGCAGCGAATCAAGCCGCGTCCCGGTGCCGGATTCCGCCGATTGACCGCCGCAACGCGGTCGATTCACTGGGACATCTTGAACGAAAAAGATCTGACCTATCTGGCGAAGTTTCCGGTGACGCGGCAGGTGTCCATCGCCGACCACACTTTCCTGATGCTGCACGCGACTCCTCGCGATCCCTTGGACGAATACCTGACCGACGACAAAGAGGCTTGGCAGCAACGCCTGACCGGCAATACGACGGACTTCGTTTGCGTCGGACACACGCATGTGCCGTTTCATTTGGATCTCGGCGAGCAACAAGTCCTTAATCCCGGCAGCGTTGGTCAACCGCGAGACGGCGATCCACGAAGTTCCTACGTCATCATTGAAGACGGTCGCGTGGAGTTTCGCCGTATCGATTACGACATCGACGCCGCAGTCCAGTCGATGCGGGATGCAGGAATGGCACCGCAACTCGTTGAAATGTCGGAAAACGTGCTTCGCAGCGGCGGCCAAATGGCCTAGTTGGACATTGCCGCAACCACTTCGTGCAGCCGGCGGATCTTCGCGGGAAACAGCGGCAGGGCGATGTGGGGATCCTCAAGTTCGGGATGCCACATTTTCTCCCATTCCAGTGAAAACCAGCCGTCATATTTCGCCGCGTGCAACAGGGACATGCACTGCTCCGCCGGAAATTCGCCGCCGCCGAACAACACGTAGTCCGCGTGGACGTGACCGCTCATCAAGGCATGTGCTTGCCGAGCCGCCGCATCCAATTCGCTCGTTGCCGACTCCGCGCGCGGCCGGACGATCGAGTCTTTCCAGTGCGTATGCCACGTCCTGGTCCCGAGTCGATTCCAGGTCTCGTCGAGTGGCTCGCCGTGAAATCTCCACGGATGGTGCGTGTCCCACAACACACCAACCGCCGGGGACTCCACACGTTCCAGCATCTCGGCCATGACCGGCGAACTTGCAAAGTCGCCGTGCGTTTCAATCACGATCCGTTTGTCGGCGATCGCCGCAAGTTCGCCCAAGAGATCGAGACCGTCCGCGATATTCCGCACTGCCGTGCGACGAGCCGACGCGTCGGCTGAATCCGGCAAGGTGTCGCCGAACACTCGAATGAATTCGGCGTTCAACTCCACCGCCAACTCGATGTATCGCTTGCCAATCTCAACTTGATCTTGTCGCTCGCGCGCTGACGAGTAGTCGAACCGCACTGACGAGGCCAATCCCACCACCTTGAAGCCCCTGTCCTGCAACTCGCGACGCCGTGCCGAAAGCTGCGTGGGTTGTAAGTCGCCGACCGCCGTTAGGTCCGTCTCGCGTTGAATCAGGCGAATTTCGACACCGCCGAAACCGTACGCCGTGCCGTATTCGATCAGTTCGTGCCAAGACCAATCCGGGCAACTCAGCGTCGAGAAGCAAATCTTGATGTCGCTCACGGTCCTTCCTTTCTTTGGGATGCGACCACGATCCGGCAGCGGTGCGTTTTCGCGTCGTAGACATAGATGGTCCGCGCGGGGAAGTGCCGAGCCACCTCAGACTCGCAATCGTCTCGGTAACGGCCGAATAGGATTTCCGCATCCAAAGTCGGCTCGTTGATCACATAGTCAATGTGCAAATCCGAGTGGTTTCGTTTCACCAACACGATGGCGGGAAGTTGACGGATCTCGGCGGCGACCGTTTTGCGAAAGGTGTCGTGTTTGCGTCCGGCGAACGCCGTCGATTGGACCTCGGCATGAACTCGGGACTGCCAAAAACCATCAACGTGGACGTACTGAGGAATCAGCGCGACCGCAACGATGCCGATCCACCACACAGGCAACCGCAATCGGCTTTCGCGCAACCACACGCGAATGAAGCGCACACTCCCGCCGGCAAACACAAGCAGCCATAACGGAGCGGATTCGAAAACGTAATGCCAGTGCATGATGCCGTCATACCAATACGGCAAATGCGCGAGATGCAAACAGACGATCGCCGCGATCACCAATCGCCACGATACGGACAGCGGCCGATGCAAACCGACCAGTCCGATTACCGCGCCCAACAACGGAACTGCTGCCAAGATCCAATTCCAACTCGCCAGCAACCGAGTCTTGACATTCTTCGCGGCCAATTCCGGCGTGAGATTTTCGGCCCAGTCGTCATAGTCCGTGATTACTTTCTGGCCGATTCGCTGTTGCCCACGAATCACGTTGTTGAAGCCGTAAACGTGCTTGGGGGTGTAGATATCCGTGTATTTCTGATACGGCGTCTGCAAGGCGTTGTGAGTTGTGGCGTTGTTGTAAGCGGCGAGCACCATGAATCCGACAAGCAGTGGCAAACCCAAAGCCGCCAGGCACCCGACTCGACCCCGAATCGGCTCGCGACTCCTGAACGTGGTCCACATAATCCACAGCCCGAACGGCAGACCGACTCCGGCGGCGGTCATGGGTCGGCAGAGCATGGCGAAACTCAGCCCGCAGCCGGCGATCAGTCCGGCACGCATGTTGCGGGTCCGCATGAAACGCAGGAACGCCAATTGAAAGACGGCCAACCCGAACATCGTCGGATGGTGGGCCAGAAGCAGGTTGCTGAAGATCGCAATCCCCGGACTCACCGCGACACCGAAACCGGCGATGACTCCGGACAACCGTCCGTCGAGTTCTCGGCCAATCCAGAACGTGATGACGGCTGTTAGAAGTCCGGCCAACCAGTGGCCCCATCGCGGATGCCCGATCGCGACGAACGGAGCCATCCACGCTCCCGTGCCGGGAAAGTAGCGGCTCGCAAACACGCCGTCGTCATTGAGCACGTGCATTTGGTCGAAGTATTCGGGGACCGTGGGATGACTTGGGTTTGCCAATCGCCCCGTGAGAAACGTCTTGGCCTGGAACAGGTAGCTGTATTCGTCGTGATACGCGGGCGGCAGATCGCCAAATCGTTGTAGGCCGCGTTCGCCGATCGACCGCTCGGAGATCGACCAACTTGTGACCAAGGACGTGCCAGCGATCGCCAGGCTCAGCGCGATGTCCAGCACCTGCTTCCGTGATGGCGATTCGTCGGCACCTCGGATCAGTTGTGTGTCGACGAATTCGGCCATCCAGCGGCGCGGTTTCGTGCGACCGCATGCGATCGGCAAGAGTGCCAGCAGGATGAGAAACGGCGTGGATCGCACATCCCAGGCAATCAGCAGGCCGCCGACACCAAGCCCACTGTCGAAAATCACGGAACATCGCGACAGCTCGTACACCAAGACGTAAACGACAATCGCCAGCAATGCGAAGCATTGAACGCGACGTTCGAAATCAGAAGCTGGAATGTCGGGCGACAAGGTTTTGAGTTCTGTCTGAGAATGACTGAAGTGCGTGACGATTCCAAAGCGTGGAATCTTCAATGTAATCAATTCGCGAGCCAGTTCGCGTCGCCACCGGTGACTGACGCCGCACCGCCATGTTTAAGGACAACAACAACGTGAGAGTACAGTTGCACCTCACCCCATTTGCGACCCACAATCATTGAGGTGCCATAGCTGATTCCGTTGCTAAAGCTGAACGTGTCAACCAGTTCAGAACGTTTCAACTGGTGCTCATGCCTTTCGATATCCTCGATGTACATTGCAGCAACATCCAGATTCGGTACGCAGACGAAAGACGTGCTCGAAACCGGCCCAACATCTGATCCTACCTCTACAGTCACTTCGTAAGTACCAGAGACGCCCTAGGTCAGGCTATACTCGGCGATCACAAAGCATCCACTCGCAATCACTACGCACAAGACCGCTCGCCTCATGCGTTTCTTCATTTCGCCAGTCATCCCAGCCCCCCTCCGATTTCCCTTCACGTATTGCCTATCTCACATTCACACATACTCAGTTCGCTCTTCTGATCCCGCCAGCATCGAGGTGTTG
>JAQBZS010000190.1 GCA_027622115.1 Planctomycetota bacterium
TCGTACGAGGCGTCATTCCTGCGCGAAAGTTACCGGATCCGCAGAACGGATCAGCTCACAAGTGCCCCGCCGCGAAAAGCCGAATCAAACGCGAAGAAATCGTCAAGGCGACTGAGATCGTTGCCATCGAGCACACTGATTTGCGGACCGCTGCCCGAACCTTTTGCGGCAACCACATCCCGGTTCGAGTCGTTATTGGCGTTCGTATTGCCAACGTTGACGCCGCCGGTGAAGCCGCGTCCAAACGGGAATTCGCTGAGTCTCCGGTTACCCGTTTGCCCATCAAACACATTGACCTGGCCAGCAGCACCCGGCCCCACGCCCGTGATGATGTCGGCTCGACCGTCACCGTTGGTATCGACCGCCGAGACACTCACGCCGGCTCGAAAACCGGCGTCGTACGCGAAGAAGCTTTGTACGGTCGCCAAAGTTTCGCCGTCAAACACTTTGACGTGCGGACCACCGCTCGGACCGGCACCGGTGATGATGTCCGCCTTGCCGTCGCCGGTCACGTCGCCCGCAGCGACATCCACTCCGCCTTGGAATCCGGCTTCGTACGCCAAGAAGTTGTACATCACGGACCCATCCGCGCCACTGAAGACACGGACGATCGGTACGGCCCCCGCTCCCGCACCGGCGATGATGTCGGAACGGCCGTCGCCGTTGACATCGCCCGTTGCAATGTGGACTCCGCCACGAAACGCAGCGTCGAATGCGAAGAAACTCATGACCGCATTCCCGGAGACTCCATCGTACACCTTGACGTGCGGACCTCCGCTTGGACCGGCGGCGGTAATGATGTCGTCCACGCCGTCTCCCGTGACATCTCCCATCGCCACATCGACTCCGCCGATAAAGCGAGGGTCGTATGCCAGGAATTGACGCACCACCGAACCATCGGTCGCATTGAGCACTTGCACCCAGGGAGATGCTCCGAACGCCGCCCCAATTGCGATGCGACCGGTCGTTGGCGCCGGAGTGGCCGCGTCCCGCACGGTCAACGAGAAGTCGTCACTTGCCGTGCCACTGACATTGTCGTTGACCGTGACTCGAACTTGGACGGTACCCACGTCACCGGGTGAGGCCGGGTTTCCGCTGAACGTCCGCGTCGTCGCGTTGAACGTCAGCCACGTTGGCAACAGGCTTCCGGAAACGAGCGTCGCCGAATACGTCAATACGTCATTGATGTTTCGGTCGCGAAACGTTCCGGTCGGTAATGTGAAGCTGTAGGTTGAACCGGTCGTCGCCGTTTGATCCCGAATCGGGACGGCGACCTCGGGATGAACGTCGGCGGCGGGAGACGCCGCAGTGGGAGCGCCGGCATAGAAGCCTCGGCCCAGCTGTGAAATGTTCAAGCCACGACTGGTCGGCACGAATCCATTACCCGAATCGAAGCCGATCGGCGCGTTGTTGGAGGCAGCGACCGGGTTCACCATGATGTCCGCCAAGCCGTCGCCCGAAACGTCCGTTGCCGCGACGCGAACACCGGCTCGGTCATCATTCCCATAGGCAAAGAAGCTGGCGAGTTGGCTGTGATCGGCACCGCTGTAAACCTTCACATGAGGACCGCCACCGGTGCCGGCACCGGTGATGATGTCCGCCCAGCCGTCGCCGTTGACGTCCCCCGCCGCCACAAAGCTTCCACCGAGGAACGCGGGATCGTAGGCCACGAAGTCTCGCAGGATCGTGTTGACGTTGGCACCGCTGAAGACGCGCACGTTGGCTGCGGCTCCCGGACCTGTTGAGGCCACGATGTCGATATCTCCATCACCATTGACATCGCCCGCAGCGATTCGTACGCCGCCGCGAAATGCTGGATCGAACGCGAAGAAGTCTCGCATGACGGCTCCGGTGGTTCCATCAAACACGCGAACGTGTGGACCACCGCCTTCACCGGCACCGGTGATGATGTCGATGTCTCCGTCCCCATCCACATCACCGGCCGCGATGTAGACACCACCACGGAAATCCGGGTCGTACGCCAAAAAGTCTCGCAAGATGCTGCCATTCGAACCGTCGAAGACTTGCACGCGTGGTCCACCACCCCGCCCCGCAGCGGCGATGATGTCGACGACACCGTCACCGTTGATGTCGCCCGCCGCCGTATGCACGTTGCCTTGGAAACCGCTGTCGAACGGGTGCAGTCGCACCCGATCCGCACCCGTGGCAGGGTCGACAATTCGAACAACGGATTGTGATCCGGGCACGTCATTGCCAATGACAATCAATGGCAGCGGGCGATAGTTTGCAAAGTTGACGTTTTGGGCGGTCAGGCCGCTAAGCGCGGTGACTTCGTGATTCAACTGATTGATCTGACGCCCGTTGAGCGCTTGCACCGGGCGGTTGCCTGGATCGAAATCGTGGCTCGCGTCGTGATTGGCCACTGCTTTGTAAGCGGCCAGTTGCGCCGAAGAAATCTTCACCGGCGTGGCAAACACGAACCAGTTGACTCCCTGCGAACCCGGAGGCGTCGTCAGCGAACCCTCGTAAAACCAGCCGCTGTGATCCGTGGGCAGCAACGCGTTCAAGTCGATCGATTCCGGAATGACGATCTCGTCGTTTTTGTTTTGAATGCTGCTCATGGCATCGAAGATCGGCTTTAGCGCCACGTTGTCCGCGCCGCTGGTGTCTTCGTCGAGCAACACGCCGATGACACTGAGACCGCCGTCCTTGCTCTTATGCACCAAGTGCAATTCTTGCTCCTGAGCCACGCCGTTGACCGTGTGTTCCGAAGACGTGTGGAAGTGGAACTGGGCCAGCTCGAATTCCTTGTCGTTGATACCGATTTCGATGCGGTTGTCGTGCGACTCGTGGATCTCCGCTTCGATCGTGTGGCCGTTGTTGAACACCTTCTCCGGCTGGGTCGGCTGGTAATGCACGTCCAACACCGTGTCCAGGTTCACCGTCGGTGTGCCCGCCGGGATATCGATCGGGCTTTGGAAGAATCCGTTGACCGTGGGAGCGACCGTGTCCCAGTTCGCCGGTCCAGGAACCGAGTTGCCGTCCGAGTCACTGTAATCCCAGTCGCCACTGACCGGACCCGCTCCGTTGAGCGTCGTCTGGAAGTCGGGCACGCTCTGCAACCAGCCGCCCAGCTGCACCTCGCGCACCACGTACGCGCCCGGCTTCAAACCGGTAAACTGGTACGCGCCGACTTCGACTCCTGCGTTGCCGTCGATATCCAGGTCTCGCGTGAGTTGTGTCGCCACCACGTTGCCGGACGTGTCGAGCAATTCCACGGACCAGCCATTCACGTACGGTTCGCTCGCGTCCTTGACGCCGTCCGCGTCCTGGTCGTGCCATTTCTGGCCTTGGATTGTCGTCAACTGATAGTTGCCGAAATTGACGTTGCCCGACGTTAGCCCATCGATGACCGTGACTTCGTGATTCAACTGATTGAACTGACGCCCGTTGAGCGGCTGCACCGGGCGGTTACCCGGATCGAAGTCGTGACTGGCGTCGTGATTGGCCACCGCTTTGTATGCGGCCAGTTGCGCCGAAGAAATCTTTACCGGCGTGGCATACACGAACCAGTTGACTCCCTGCGAACCCGGAGGCGTCGTCAGTGAACCCTCGTAAAACCAACCACTGCGATCGGTGGGCAGCAACGCGTTCAAGTCGATCAAATCCGAAATGACGATCTCGTCGTCTTTGTTTTGGATGCTGCTCATGGCATCGAAGATCGGCTTGAGCGTCGCGTTGTCCGCGCCGCTGGGGTCTTCGTCCAGCAACACGCCGATGACACTAAGACCACCGTCCTTGCTCTTATGCACCAAGTGCAGTTCTTGCTCTTGAGCCACACCGTTGACCGTGTGTTCCGACGATGTGTGGAAGTGAAACTGCGCCAGTTCGAATTCCTTGTCGTTGATGCCGATTTCGATGCGGTTGTCGTGTGACTCGTGGATCTCCGCTTCGATCGTGTGTCCGTTGTTGAACACCTTCTCCGGCTGTGTCGGCTGGTAATGCACGTCCAACACCGTGTCCAAATCCACGGTCGGAGTTCCGGCCGGGATATCAAGCGGGCTCTGAAAGAAGCCGTTGACCGTGGGAGCGACTGTGTCCCAGTTCGCCGGGCCAGGAACCGAGTTGCCGTCCGAGTCGCTGTAGTCCCAATCGCCGCTGACTGGACCGGAACCGTTCAACGTCGTCTGAAAATCGGGCGCGCTCTGCCACCAGCCGCTCTGCTGCACCTCGCGAACCACATACGCGCCGGCCGTCAGACCGGAAAACTGGTACGCGCCGATTTCGACTCCCGGGTTGCCGTCGATGTCCAAGTCTTGCGTGACTTGTGTCGCAACGACAGTGCCGGTGTCATCGAGCAACTCAATCGTCCAGCCATTCATGTATGGCTCGCTCGCATCCTTCGAACCGTCCGCATCCTGGTCGAGCCACTTCTGGCCCTGAATCGTGCCGGTGAGCAGCGTGCGGTCTTCGAGGGCTTCCGAGCAAAGGCTCCTTCCAATTGTCATTGTTCCAACCGAAGTTTCAAAATGCCGAGAGCGTCTTCGGGAACGACGACCCAATGCACTGCTCTTCAAGTTTCTTAGCCATTTTGAAAGTAACATGAGCGGATTCCTTTGAGGTTTCGTCACGCGGTTGATGGATCCACAATGAAGAAAGTCGTTCGATGAGTTTACTCGCGACGTGAGATCATTGGGCGAGACTACGGGCGAAAAATAGACCACGCCAGCAAGTTGAATGAGATTCTCGTGAGCCACTGCTCGATTTGTGACGTGACCGGGGTTGTGATAAATCAGGTCGCGCGGACGAATCCGCCGATCAACGAATCACGCCAGAGTTTCAACCGGAAGACTTCACCATGCAGACGTTTTGTCGGACCGCTGTTCGTATCGCTTCAACCTCGATGGCGCTCGCAACGTTGCTGGTGCTCGATCCATCCGCCACGCTTGGTCGCGATCCGATTCGACTGACGCACGGCCCGATGCTCGGCAATCCGACCGCCCATTCGATGCTCGTTTGGGGTAGGACGTCCGATGCCGGCCAATTCACCGTGCGATATGGGACTGCCCCTAATCGGCTGGACAAGGAGAGCGGTCCAGCCACAACGACCAACGGTCATGACAACACCGGCGTCGCGCAGTTGAAGGATCTGCAATCCGATACCCGCTACCACTATCAAGTGTGGGTGAACGGTCGACCGCACGGCTTGCCGGGTTCGTTCATGACGCTGCCCAGCGCGCGCGATACGCGAAATAAGGAACACAACCCGGAAGGACTCTTCAACTTCCGCTTCCAGATCGGCTCGTGCGCGAATCAAGACCCGCTGCACGGCGGAGGTCATCGCACGCCGACGTACGAGAACTTGAACCGCGATTGGGCGAAGAAAGTTCACTTTCACATCATGAACGGCGATTGGTTGTACGAGGAATTGCGCACTTATCCACCCGAAGCGTGGCGACTCACCAACGGACTGGACGACTACCCGCTGTCCGTCAAAGTCATGCCGACCGTCGTCGGCGTGTGGGAGAACTACAAGCTGTATCTGAATCGCGGCACCGAGCTGTCCAAGTGGCATCGCAACGTTCCGAGTTACTTCACCTTCGACGATCACGAATTGGTCAACGACATTTGGGGCTCGGGTGAAGCCGGAAAGCGACATCGCCGCACAGTCTTTCGCGACATCGGCACGCACGCCTGGTTCGATTACCTTGGTTGGGCCAACCCGACGGAGCACAAACATCCGCTGCATTACGGCACGGCCACGATGAAGGCCGGCAGCGATCTGCTGGTCGACAAGAATGCGGATTTCGTGAAGCTGCCGATCAAGGAAATGACCAACTTACACGTGCATTGGGGCACGGCCGAAGCCGGTGTCAACGACCTGAAGTACGACAACAATGACGGAAACAAGAACTCGTACGTATACGACATCAAGAAGGTTGTCGACAAACACACGCTGCAACTGCATATGCCGGCCAAGGTGGACGACATGAATCTGAGTTACTCGATCGGCCGCCGCAGTTACGGCAGCTTCAAAGTGGCCAATTGCGAATTCTTCATGCTGGACACTCGCGGCGATCGCGACATGCACGACATCCGTCAGCGCGACAAACCCGGCATCTCGATGATCGGCAAGCCGCAGCGCGAGTGGTTGTTGCGATCCATGAAGCAGAGCGACGCGGACTTTTTCTTCGTGGTGTCAACGGTTCCGTTCATGATTCCACACAGCGGAGCGGGCGGGTTCGAATTCGCCGCCAACAAGGAAGAAGCGTGGACGGGATTCTTCCACGAACGGGAAATGCTGATCAATGAATGGGAGAAGATCGGCAAACGCGTGTTCGTGATGACGGGCGACTTGCACAACAGCTTCGCGATCAAAGTCACGGACAACGTGTGGGAGTTCTGCTGCGGTCCGCACAACAGCGTGAACCACGTCCCCAAGCTGGACGAGAGCGATCGACCGGCCACCGGCAAGTTCAAATTTGGGCCGCGCGAATGCGACATCCGCTGGAGCAGCTACATCCTGCCGGACCTCCCGCGACTCGAACGTCTGTACCCGCATTACTGCGTGGTCCAGATCAACAACGTCTTCAACATGCCCAAGAAACTGGACGGCGACCCACGCTGGGTGGCCTATCCGCATCCGCAGGTCATTTTTCAGTATTTCCACGGACGCTCCGGCGAACTTTCCTACGCGGAAGCGATTTCCGTGAAGCATTGAGCCCATTGCGGTGCTGACATCTTACTCGCCTTAACGAAGATCACAAACGCTTCAAACGCAATCAACTCGCAAAGTCGACCTCCGGCAAATTTCCGATTCACGAGACGGCTGAATGGAGCTTGCGACGATTGTGATGACATGCGTAAAACACTGGGCATGGGGGGGGATGGTGACCGAACATGATGAATTCACGGGATTGCTCAAACGCGTCGGCCAAGGAGTCGAAGAGGCGGAACGTGAGCTGTTGCAACGCTGTGGACCGCTGATCTTGCGAATTGTGCGGCGACGTCTGAATCGCGAGTTACGGTCGCAATTTGATTCCGACGACTTCGTGCAATCTGTGTGGCAGGCATTTTTCGAACATCGCTCGGCTGTCATGCGGTTCGACGGCCAAGAATCACTGGTGGCATTCCTGGCTCGGATTGCGTCGAACAAGATCATTGACGCGTGCCGACGACGACTGCGAAAGTCTGCGGAATACGCGAATCGCGAGTGCTCCCTTGAGAATCCCAACCTCGATTCCCATGTGTTGGCCACTTCCGATCCGACACCAAGCGAAGTCGTGATGGCTGCCGAACGGCTCGACAATCTGGTCGAAAACGCCGGCGAGCGGCAAATGCTGAGACTCAGAGCAACCGGCAAGCGGTTTGGCGAGATTGCTGCTGAGTTGGGTGTGAGCGAACGCACGGTTCGTCGCGTGTTTGACAAACTCAAGAAACGGAATTCCTGACCATGCCCGCCGTTGCCGCACCTTCCCAAACTTCGACGATGGTTTTGCCCCCGCAACAGGCTCGGCAACTCTATGACGACGTGATTGACGGTTGGCCGTCCGACACTCCATTCAATGCCGACCGAGTGCTGATCGACCACCCGGAACTTCGGATTCACAAGTCAGTCGTGATTGATTTGGCATTCGAGGAGTACACGCGCCGATTGGAGAGCGGCGAGGATCTCGCCCCCACGGATTTTGCCGCGCGGTTCGAGACCGTCCAGAAGTCGTTGGTGGGCTTGCTGCAAGTCAATCGATTCCTCCACGATCAATGGTTGCTGCCGCCCGTCGCAAAAATTGCCTGGCCGAGTGTTGGTGATCGTTTCTTGAATTTCCAACTGACGGGAGAACTCGGACGGGGTGCGTTTAGCCGCGTGTTCTTGGCTCAAGACACGGACCTGGGTGAACGGTCGATCGCGTTGAAGGTGTGTGTCGGCGGCGGCCAAGAAGCTCAGGTGTTGGGAAAACTGGATCACCCGCAGATTGTCCCGGTGCATTCGGTGCAACGCGACGACGAAACGGGTTTGACGGGCATCTGCATGCCGTTTCTGAGCCGCACGACTCTGATGGACGTCCTGGATGTCGTCTCGTCAAGCGGCCCGCCGGAACGTGCCGCGACAATTCTGGCGGTCGTTGATCACGAGATTTCCGGCGGCCCGGAAATTACCGCTCCGAATTCAAAGAACACGACGAAGTTGCGCGGCTCTTACACAGACGGCGTCGTTCAAATCGGTATTGAGATCGCCGATGCGTTGGCCTTTTCGCATTCAAAGGGAATCTGTCACGGAGACATCAAGCCGTCGAACGTGCTGTTGTTGGCCGGCGGGCGGGCGATGCTGTTCGATTTCAATCTTTCGTTTGATGCCGAAATCGACTCGCAGCGCGTCGGCGGCACCCTGCCGTATATGGCTCCGGAACAACTTGTGGCGTTGGCAGGCGATGACGAGGGGAACGCAGCCGAACGCGATGCACGAACCGATCTGTTTTCGCTGGGAGCGACGCTTTACGAGATGCTGACCGGCAAGCTGCCGTTCGGCGAATTGCCGATTGAACAGCCGCGCAGAAAAATCGTTCGCGAACTGCTCGATCGCCAGGAACAGGGTGCAACACCGATCCGGGAGTTGAATCCGCAAGTCGATGAGCGACTGGCGATGGTCATCGAGCGGTGCCTGGCGTTCGATCCCGCAGCACGGTGGGATTCCGCCGAGCAATTGGCATTCGCCTTGCGAAGACACCAATCCGCACTGCAACGCGCCAGGCGTTGGATGGCGAAGAATCGCCAATCAATTCTTTTTACCCTAACTGTCCTGTTTGCCACCGCCACTGCTTTTGGCGCATTTGTGGCTCTTCGAGAACCGGAACACGCCCGCGAAGTGCGAATGGGTTGGGCGGCGATTGATCAACAAGATTACAAATCGGCGATTGATCATTTCGAGAGAGCATTGGAGTTGGTGCCCGACGATCTGGATATGCAGTTTGCTCGGGGACGTGCGCACATGCTCTGGGGGAATATCGCTGAGGCGCGGATCGAGTTTGAAGCGCTTCGTGAGCAATCCGAGGATCCGCGAATCACGGCATCGCTGGCCTATTGCTGGGCGGTGGAGCGGAGATTCTTCAACGCGCGACAACTCTTCGAGGATGTCGAGGGGCAGCAAGTTCAAGGGGCAAAGTTGGATGCGGTCGCGATCGAAAACAACATCGGTTATTGCTGGCTGCAACAGCGACGTCTGGACTTAGCCGGCGAACGCTTCGAGCAGGCACTTGCTGCCGATCCCGAGCCGAATCAGATCGTGCAGTACAACATGGCGATGTTGGATTATCACACGACACTCCGGCAGCCGCGCGAGTGGACCATGCCGAACACTCGGTTTATCGACACCGCGATCGGCCTTGGACCGAATTCGCCGGAAATGCACTTCGACGCAGCCGTGATTTATGGTCTCTGCGCCAAGCGGTCACTACCGGCATCAACCGGAATCGCGCCGACGACTCGACAGTTGGTTGAATGCGAAGAAATGACGGCGAAATGCGAGGCGGCAGCGGGAAAAGCGATCGACCTCGGACTCCGCCCAAGTCGACTCGTGAAGCTCGACCGATACCTTCCGAAGCCCTCCGTGGAAATCGAGTCACTCAAACAGCGACCGGAACCGGCACGTTTTCCCGCAGCGACACCCCACATGATGGACCCGCTTCGTAAAGCAAAATGGCCATTCATCATGCGACGCCATAGGTAGACCCTTCCCTGGGCAAATACTCCGACAAGACGGGCAAACCCGTCGCCAAGCGGACGACATCGGGCCAATGAAGTCTCCCTGGTGAAGTAAAGCCCGGGGAGGG
>JAQBZS010000191.1 GCA_027622115.1 Planctomycetota bacterium
GAGTGGAGTGCCCGTCCTACAACAAATCTCGGCATTCACACCCAGAAACGGGAGAACCGATGTTACTCGACTTATTCAGTGAGTAGCGGCCCGGCGATGTATCGACCAATGGCGCCCGCCTCGTCGTGCTCGTAAAGGCGAATCGGCCCGAGCGTGTTACTGAGTTGCCCAAGCAAGAAGCTGATTCCAACGGGCTTCAAGCTCAAATTCACCAGCTTCGCCAAGAAGATTTAGCCTTTTGGAAAGTGCCGAGCGGATCGAACCGCTGATGTTGTCATTCGCCGTGATGCGAAATTCGGGATCCGAACGCATTCTCCGTCGCGCGCGAAGCAGGGTTTGTGAACCGCGCTGACAATCCAGGTTGCAGCTTTGACGATTCGAGCGCCGATACTGATTGTCGGAGTCCGCCGTGACGGACATTCCGCATGCGCTGGATATCGACTCAAGAGCTTCTCACCGAAATGAGCGAATGCAATCGACTGATTCAGATGCTCCTCAAGCGTTGTCGTCGCACAGCCGCGTCGACCACTCGATCGCTTCGGCGCTCGCTCCGACGTCCAACCCAACTTCCGTCGGGTCGGCTCAATTTCAAATCGGTGTCGAGAACGTTGAACTCTCACTGACCGCCAACGTCCATACGTCCGGCATCAACGGCGCGCTTCGCCGACTGCCGCTCGTGGAAACGCGGGCGACCGAATTGTTGGTCCGCGTCCCGTATGTGCCCGTCTGGAAACCACATTGGCCGAAAGTCCGCACGGTCAACATTACCTTTCCGGAGGCCATCGAATTTCTGCCTCCAAAGGCGGAACGCGCGGATGGGGAGCCGGAACCGCGCCGGATCAAGCCGCCGAAACCGCACGCCGAGGATCCGTCACAACCCAAACGAAAACCGACGCGACTCAAACCACCCAGCGATGCGCTGTCGCTCGAAGACCGCCTGTTCTACGTCTTGCAGCCGCCGCTGGAATCCTGGTTGGCCGGGCAGGAATTGGTCATGCCGTTCGAGCCGTTTCCCTTCCAATACGAAGGGATCGCGTGGTTGTTTTCTCAAGGAGCCGCGCTGCTGGCCGACGAAATGGGGCTCGGCAAAACAATGCAGACCATCACCGCGCTGCGACTGCTGCTCCGCAGCGGACACGTTCGCAGAATCTTGCTCGTGTGTCCAAAACCGTTGATTCCGAACTGGCAACGCGAATTCAAACTGTGGGCCGAGGAACTTCCGATCGTCACGATTGAAGGCGACGGTCGGCGACGCAAGATGCAATGGCTCATGCCCGGCATCCCCATTCGCATCTGCAACTACGAACTCATGGTCCGCGATTTCGATGCGCTCGACGACGACGAAAAACCCAAATTCGACCTCGTGGTGCTCGACGAAGCCCAACGCATCAAGAATCGAGACTCACGCACTTCGGAAGCGGCTCGCTCGATTCCACGCAAACGAAGCTGGGCACTGACCGGCACGCCCATCGAAAACCGCGTCGAGGAAATGGCGGCGATCTATGAGTTCATGGAAATCGTCCCGCCGCGAGGCACACCCGACATCCGGCAATTGAGCAAGTTGGCGAAAAAGTACGTGCTGCGTCGCACCAAGGACTTGGTGATGACCGATTTACCGCCGCGACTGGATCGAGACGCCTATCTCGCCCTGACCGACGCCCAAGCCTACACCTATCAAGTTGCCGAAAAAGAAGGTGTGATTCAGCTCAACGACATGGGTGATTCAATTTCGATCCAGCACGTCTTCGAGTTGGTTCTGCGACTGAAGCAAATCGCCAACTTCGATCCGCTCACGGGCGAAAGTTCCAAAATGGATCGGCTGGTTGCGGACATGGAGGAAATCGCCGATAGCGGCGGCAAGGCGATCTTGTTCAGCCAATGGACCAAGTGCTTGGATTGGATCGACGAGAAACTGCGGGCGCGTTTGCCGCAAGTCACGCCGTTGATCTATCACGGCGGCGTCCCCACCAAGAAACGCGAACCGATTCTCACCAAGTTCAAGGAAGACCCAGACTCGCACATTCTGCTGATGAGTTATGGGACCGGAGCCGTCGGCTTGAATTTGCAGTTTGCCGGTTATGTCTTCCTGTTCGACCGTTGGTGGAATCCCGCCGTCGAAGACCAGGCCATCAATCGCGCCCACCGGATTGGGCAAAAGAGCCCGGTGATCGTGACCAAGTTCATTTCAAAGGACACGATCGAGGAACGCATCGATCTGGTGCTACAGCAAAAACGAGACTTGTTCGACATGGTGTTGGGTGCCGGAGACACGAGCAGTGAATCGCTCAGTCTCAACGCTTCGGAGATCTTCGGGCTCTTCGATCTCAAGGCCAAGGCTGGCAAGAAGATCGGGCCGAAGAAGCACAAGGCGGCGTAAGGATGCGAGGCGAATTTGTCACCATTTACTTGTCATTAGTCATTATCAATGTGGAAGGCTGAGGCCGCACCGGCTTAATGGGTTCATAACTCGGGAGTGAACTTGAAATCGGCAATGATCACTTCGATTTCAGTTCGGTCGGTTGGAGCCTTGCCCTGCATCAACCACAGATTGATCCGAGCGTTTTCGCCGCCGGGCTGAGGTATGTCCGAGCCGTTGTACGCGGTGGACGAAATCACGTCTTCCGGGACTTCGGGCGTCACGCGATGGCCGACCAAACTTTGAAACCACACGCTGTTCGGCAGCCAGTTGAACGAATGCGTGGATTGCGCGACGTTCGGTTGCGTGAAGCGAACCAAGTGGTCGGCCGCGTCCCAAGGTTGCACGACGTATTGGGCGTTGGTCGGATCGGTCGCGTTGCCCCACCGTGCAAACTCAATGTCGATCTCGCGGTGCGCGAAGGCTGGATCGTCGTGCCATGTGAACAAGCCCAGCACCACGTTCGGATCGAGATCGTCAACTCGGCTGTCAAGGTAAAAGTCGTACGCACCGTGGCCGAACGACTCTTGGCAGATCACTTCGGCCGCGTACCACTTCTTGCCTTGGCGAGTGATCTTCATGTGCAGTCGGCCGAGTTCGTCGACCCAGACGTTGTTCTCGCTGTTGGAGAAGTAGTTCGGGCCGGGGCCGACGGTGTTGTTGCTGGATTTCACCGTCCAGTTGTAGCCGGCGAAGGAAATGCTTCGTGGGCCATCGTTGTTACCACCGCCTTTACCACCGCCTTTTCCGGGCTTGGGAGCACCACCCGCAACCATCGCTGCCAAAACCACGGAAGCTGCCGCGACAAGGCTGAGCCACTTGTGAGTCGATAAGTACATCGCGCACCTTCATCCGTTGTTCAGAGCGAGGAGAAGTTGTGAGACAAATAGGACGCAAAAAAGGCCGGGATCATGCGACCCCGGCCTGGATCATTCGCATCAAAGCACATTGAGTGATTCGAGCAGGGTGAGCGAATCGACGATTCCGAACAGTGCATCCAAATTCTCAGTGGCAGCATCGGACGTGTCGCCGTAGTCGGTGCGAGTGAATTTCTCCGAGTCGTCGGCCAGTTTGGAAGTGACATCGGATTCAGCCACGCTCCAAGCAATCGTTGCCCGCACGTTGTTGACAACCGGGTCGTCTTCATCGTCGGACGCGACTTCCATCACGGAATGCGACAACACGAGAAACGTGTCGACCGGAGCGAGTTCGCGCTCCGCAAGATTGGCGTCCGCGAAATCGTCTTGAACATCGTGACCTGCATCTTCGATTGTCACGTCGAAGCTCGACGGGCCTTCGAACCACCAACTGGGATCGGCGTGAACCATCGGACTGGCTTCGCTCGCCGACTTGTTGGGTTTGCCGCCTCCTTTTCCCTTTCCACCACCACCGCCTTTTCCGCCACCCGAGTCATCGTCAAGAATCGTGCCGAGTGCAGCGCCATCGGCAATCGTCGCGTTCGCCGCGTTGCCCAAGTTCACGCCGAAGGTTTCGTCGCTTTCCTGAGTGTTGTCGCCAACGATGGTGACCGTGACCGTCTTCGACGTCTCGCCGGGTGCAAACGTCACAGTGCCGGCGGCCGACTGGTAATCATTGTTCGCGGTCGTGGCCGTGCCGTCGGTTGTGGCGTAGTTCACGGTCACCGATTGGCTGGATGCCGCTGAGAGTGAGACCGTAAACGTCATGTTCGTCAGTTGGGCTGTGTTCTTGTTTTTGCCTTTGGTGAAGAACTTACCTTCGTTCACGCTCGCGTCGCTGATCGAAATCGTCGGCAGCGGTTGGGGGTCATCATCCGTGATCGTGCCGACTCCGCTGCCATCGTTGATTGTGATTCCGTTGGGATTGCTGAGTGCGACCGAAAATGATTCTGTGCTTTCGTAGATTGAGTCATTCACCAGGTTGATCGTCACCGTAGCTGATGTCGCACCGACCGCGAATGTCGCAGTACCGCCAGCCGCCACAAAGTCCGAACCTCTAACGGCCGAGCCGTTGACCGTGGTCCAATCCACGCTTGTGGCCGTCGCCGAGGCGGCAGAAAGATTCAGCGTGAACGTGATCGAACCATCAGACTCGTTGGCGCTGGCGTCGCCGATACTCACGCTCGGGAGACCGCCGGGATCGACGATGGAACCGCTGACGGTGTACTGCCCGAGACTCGCATACTCCGAATACCCAGTCGGCGTGGACGAGCCCGGCGATCCCCAACCCGTGCCGTCCACATGCAAGAAGTATTGGCCTGCCGCCAGATTCAGCGAAAACCCGGCCGCCAATACCGTGGACTCATTCGACGTCGCGACCAAGTTGCCGGCACCGTTGTACAAGTCCGCTCGCACATCGAGGTTCGGGCCGGGCGTGAACGGATTGATGTTTAGCGTGACCGTACCGGCTCCCGTGGTGAACGAGAACACGTCCACATCACTGGTGGTTTCGATGATGCCACTGTCGCTGACCGTCGTTCCGGACAGGCCGATGGATGACGCCGTCCCGTTCGAATTGCCGTGATCGTCGGCCCGATAACCGAAGCCGTTCCCAGGCCCGGCGGTGCCGGTGATGATGGCGAGGTCATCCGGGCCGTCGCCGTAATTCGCGCCTGAGCCGCCGTTGTTCGAGTTGTAGTACTCGCCTTTGTCCCATTGACTGACGTTTTGGTAATAACCGACACCCATGATCGACGCCCAGCCGGTCTCGCCGCTGCCATGTCCGGAGTAGTACGACGCACCGCCGCTCAGCCCGTCATGCGAGAGCCCGAGGCTGTGGCCGACTTCGTGGCTGGCCGCTTCGGCGATGCTCTTGCCGCCGGTCGTGAAGACCCACACCGGTGTATCGCTGCTCCAATTGAAGCTGTCGATGTAGGCGATGCCCCCCGCACCCGTGCGTTCATTCGGGTCGGTGACCATGTTGGCTTCGTTGGTCATGATGACCCGCACGCCCCACTGCGTGTCGCCCGTGCCGCTCTTGCGCAGGGCTTCTACACCGGGGTCGACCGTCGTGACATTGACGTTAAATGGGGCGAAGTCTTCCGCCGTCCGCTTCCAGGCTTCGGTGATGCGAGCCAACTCGGTCGTGCTGAACGTCGAGGAGTTGCCGTCGATATCGTAGGCCGGTGCGACGAGCGAGGTCTGGTTGTAGTAGCTGTTCCACGAAGTGTTCTCGACCGTCTGCCCGTCGAAGTCGAGCAAAATGGTGTGATCCGCTCCCGGCAAACTGCTGAATGCCGGCACCGTGAGCAAACAACGAGTCTCAAGTGTTTCCGCGACCTGTATCACGGTCTGTCGACGACTCGCACGACGATAATTGGAGACAAAACCGAATGAACGCTGCCAACGAAGTGTGAGCATCAATAGCCCCCTCGATCAAAGACCACGACCTGATGAAAATGACATCGACAACAACCCCTGCGATCCCGCGTCCAGGGATGTACCCATGCAAAGCTACGTCGGTAGGGAAACCTCGCAAGTGGTAATCATCAAACCGAAACATCCGCTGCCAAGTTTTCCAACAATTCTTGCGGAAAACTTCGAATGGTTGTCCACGGCCAACCAATCAACGCTTGCACGCCCGACTCAGTACTACTTGTTCTTACCCTTGCCTTTTCCGCCGCCGCCCGACTTCGGCACGACGACCACGCAACTTGTCTGGGCGGGATTGCCCTGCGTGTCGCGGACCCAGGCGGTGATGCTGTAGGTGCGACCGGAACCCTTCTTGTCGCGTTCCGCCCGGAGCAGGACCGAGCCTTCGAAGCTGGCCGTCAGTTCGTTGAAGGCGAAGTTGCCGGTCACGTCCACGGGTGCGGAGTGTCCGTCTTGGCCGTTCGTGTCTCCGGTCGTCGTGCCATCGCTCTTGCCCGAAGCGTCATCCGGTTCGCTGCTTTCGATCTGTACGATCAGCAACTCCAAATCTTCGGGCCGAGCACACAGGTCGGTGGCTTCGACATAGATTTCGACGAGCGTCATTTCGCTATTCGCGGGAGTCAGGCTGGCGAGGTCCGTCGTGCAAACCACTTCGGGAGCCGTCGTGTCGGTGACGGTGATGACGACATCGTCGGTGCTCATCGCCCCATGCTCGGGTCAGAGTCACCGTGGTTACGCCGAAGGGGAACGCCCCGATCGGAGCGCTGCTGCTTGGATCGTCCAATAGGACGCCCGACGGCGCACTCCAGAAATAGCTGATGGCATCTCCGTTGGGGTCGAATGAAAACCCGCCTTCAAGCAACACGATCGTCCCTGCCCCGTCGCACTCAACGAGTTGGTCATTGCCCGCGTTGGCGATCGGCGGATTGGTTACCGTCACACTGGCGCTTCGAATCCCGGAGTTGTTGCCGTGTTGCAGTCGAACAGTTTCGCCGACTTGAAGTGCGCGGAACGCAGATTCGGGCTCGGTGATGACGACGTGTTCGCCGGATGGGCAAAACAGGTTTTGAAAGTGCGTGATCGAATCGGTGCTGTCACGATAAAGATGCGCGCACGTCAAAAAGTTTTTGCTGTACTCAACACGCACTTCGCCGTTGGCAATGGAAACGCTATGCAACTCGACCGAGTCTTGGGGGATGGCATCGCTGGAAAGCAGAATCAATACGGCAGCAAGGGACGCACATCTCGTGATCATTGGGGGCTCCGGAATCAGGTGAGTGTTTGATCGGGCCCGCGAGATCAAGTGAATCCGCCAATTTACATCGGCAGTCAACCGGGTTCAAAACCCGAAGACAAGGGCGAGATATTACGGATCGCGATCAAAAGTCCAAGATCCTTTTCAGCCTTTTCTTCGCAGAATTTAAGTCTCAACCTGCCGACGTTTGATTTCGCTTTACTTTGTTGAAAACTGCAACATCAGGTTGGTCAAAAGTGGTACATCGTCGGTGGAGACCTTCCGTAGCGTTTGATCGAGTCCACCCGAGGCTTACGGCTTTCCGACTTGGTGGCCGACGTTGCAGATAATCCCAAGCCCACCAAATCTGAAAGACGTAAAGCCAGACCCCGAAGTAAAAAAACTCCGCCGAGACTTCACGAGCGTTGTCGATTCGATTGAAATCCGCGTCGGTAACTCTCTGTATCCACAATTGACAGGACACTGTGATGAACACGCTTTGGCAAGCACGCACCCTGACGCCGCTACTGGCTCTCGCCGCAATGACGCTCGCGGGCTGTGGCTCGAAGTCGGCCGAGAAGTCGGAGTCGACCGAGAAATCGGCGTCTTCAGAAAAAACCACTGCCGAGCAAGGCAAAACGGGCGTAGTCGCTAACCCGACGACGACTGCCCAAAACGCTACGGACAACGGCTTGGATACCAGTTACCTGCTTGCGGATTTCTACATGGGGGCAGTGGTGCATCCTGGGCGCGTCCTGAAGAGTCCGGCATTCAGCAATCCAATTCTGGGCGACATCTTCACCGAGGCGCAAAAGAATATGGGCTTCGATCCGCGAGATATCGATCGAGTCTTGGTGGCTGGCGACCCGGTGGGAAAGCGGTTCGCCGCCGTGATTTCGTTTTCGAAACCGATCGATTCCACGTTGATCCTGTCCAAGATGCTGGAGGCGGGGCACGAAAAAATCACGCACAACGGCGCGGATTATTACCGGAACGCCCGCCCGCGAAATCCCAGCGTTTACTTTCCGAACAACAAGACCGTGGTGCTGGCTTTGGATGCGGATTTGCAGCAGATGATGGGCAAGCCGTCGACCACGAGCGAATTGATCACGAAGCTCAAGGGGCTGGACCCCGGCCAGGACATCTCCGCCACGTTCATCATGAGCGGGTTGCCTTCAGAAGTCCTGGACCAGGTCAAGCGAAATCCGATCCCGCAACCCTTCACCCCGCTTGGCGAAGTCCCAGATCTGGTGACGGCCGTCACGATTGGTGCCAAGCTGATCGACGCGTTGGAATTGAAGATCGTGCTGAATACGAGGTCGGAACGGGACGGGTCTCGTTTACAACAGATCGTTGGCCCGACTGTTGATCTCGGCAAAGGCTTGGCAAACCAACAATTGGAGCAATTGCCTCCGGGAGTGTCGCAGATTGCAAAGCCGATTCTCGACAGCATCACTTCAAAAGCTCACGGCGCGGACGTCCATGTGACACTGAAGGCCGAGGCGGCCGGAGCGACCGGCATGTTGACGGCAATGCTGCTGCCGGCGGTCCAGCAGGCTCGAGCTGCCGCCCGCCATTCAGTGCAGCGGAATCGATTCAAGCAGATCGGGCTTGCACTCCACAATTATCACGAAACGCACAGCCACTTCCCGGCTGGTGGCAAGGCGATGCTCAGTTGGCGGGTCCACATTCTGCCGATGCTTGATCAGCGGAATTTGTACGAGCAATTCAAGTTGGACGAACCCTGGGACAGCGAACACAACATCAAGTTGGTCGACAAGATGCCGGAAATCTATACGTCGGAAAACAACCCCGGCGGTGGTAAGACAACCGTGCTGGCTCCCGTGACAGCGGATTCGATCTTCGGCGGCGACCAACCGGTGCGGTTTCGCGATATCACGGACGGTTCCAGCAACACAGTGTTGGCCGTTCTCGTCAAGGCGAAACATGCCGTCCCGTGGACAAGGCCGGCCGACTTGACTGTGGATGCAGCAGATCCGGCAGCAGCGCTCGAACCCGGTTTACGCGGATTCTTGGCCCTGTTTTCGGACGGTTCGACAAGATCACTTGGAGTCGATCTTGAACCGGCCACGTTTCTCAATCTGTTCAACAAATCGGATGGAAACGCGGTTGGAGACCTCGACTAGCCGCCGTCCGCGCGTGGCCGCGAAGCCACGAGCACGACGTTGAGTCAAAAGAAGCCCGGCAGTCGAATCGCCGGGCTTCTTTTTGAAAGGTTGTCCGTGGAGAATTAGCATGAACCCTTGGATGATGTTTTGGTACGGACTACTCGGCTTCACCACGATTGCATTCTTGGGGTTGGTGATCGTCGTGGGTTCCGGAGCCATTGCCGAACTTCGCGAGACTCTGAATGAACTTCGCGATCAGTCGCGCTAAGTCCAAGTTTGTTGCGGCGTTACTTGCTGGACTTCTTGACTTTCTTCGCCGCTGCCTTCTTCTTGGCGACTTTCTTTTTCCCCACTTTTTTCTTAGCGCCGAAAACGACGTCCCACCCGTTGGTGAATTTGTCGTTCGAACCCGTATGCACTGTGTAACCCGTCATCACTTTCCGCCTCAGAATCAGAATTCAAGCCAGATGTCGGCTGTTCGCGCCAAGAGCACGAACACCAATGGACCCGGAGGCTAGCATTCAGCCGCGATGGCTTCCAGCAGGCTCATGGGCGAGTGGACCCGAAGGATTGCGGAATGGCTCGTGCTAGCGTTCGGTCAATCAATCAATGTTCTCGATATCGCCCGCAGGGAAACACGACATCAAGTGATAG
>JAQBZS010000192.1 GCA_027622115.1 Planctomycetota bacterium
TCCGGGCGGCAGGCTTCCGGGAGTCCAATTCTCGTCAATCAGCAACAGTGGATCGTATTTCGGGCCGAGGAAACCCGCGTGCTGACCGCCCCATTGAAAGTTGTTTTGGTCGCCGATTCGAACCGGTAAATGAATCGACGCGGGCAGTCCGTTGCGGTCGCCTCGAAGCTGTCGAATCACGCCACCGACGCACGGCGGATCGCGGCGATCCATCTGCGGTTCCCCGCGCTGGCGTTTGGCATGCATCAAGCCCGTGAGGTTGTAATGCACGCCGACGCCATGCGTCCCGCTGTTGTGAAACGTCGAGCGGATGATCGAAAAACGATGAGCCGTCCGAGCCATCATTGGCAGGTGTTCGCAAATGCTGATGCCGTTGACATTGGTCGGGATCGGCAAGAATTCGCCGCGGTAGCCGTCATTCGCGGTGGGTTTGACGTCGAATGTTTCCTGCTGAGCGGGACCGCCGGTCATGTACAACAGGATGCACGACTTCGCGCGTCCGTTGCCGTTGGTGCCCGCTTGAGCCGAACTGCGATCCTGCAACAAGTCCGGCAGCCCGAGTCCCAATGTCGAAAGTGCTCCGGCTTGCAGGAAGGTCCGTCGTTTCAGAACGCGGAGCGCGGCGTCTTGCATCGATCAATCCTCTGGTGCCAAATCGCCGGGCTCATTCGTTGCAACGTGATGACAAACGGAACATCACAACCTTGGCGATATGATTCCAGTCTCTTGCGGATTGTTCGCAACTGTCAAGCTCCGTCCCCGCAATGCCGGTCCAACTTCACCGGCTTGCGCTGCGTGCTGGTACGTTTCATCCGCCGTTTGCTTAACCCGGACGAGCCGGAACCCAAAAGGATGGAACAGGCCCCGAACTCGGGCAAGTTATCGGACTGATCCGTCCGATCCGACTGATCCGTCCAATTTCCTGACCATCTTGCGCAGGATTTCACTGATAAGAGACCAAGATCGCCGGTCATCCCGCGTTGACCGGAACCGTGGCTAGCGCCAAAACGGCTTATGAATAATCCCCGCGAATTCCCGTCGCAGTCGCGGAAACGGCGCGTCGTCGCTGGCGGCACAATCTCGGGCGAACGACGGTCGTCGGTCGGGAAATCAGGCAATTTCGTTCGCTTGAAAGCCCAGATATTCTTGGATAAGGTCTCGCCGCATGGTGGGTATAGCTCAGTTGGTTAGAGCGCCGGGTTGTGGTCCCGGAGGTCGCCGGTTCAAATCCGGTTACTCACCCTTTCCTCAGTTCTCGACGATGGGCATGTGGCCGAAGAGCGTTTCGCCCTTACGCACGATGTAGAACTTCAGAGGGCTGAAAGTCGACAGTTGCGGGTGATCCATCACGTAGCTGATGTTGTCGCTGTTCAGCGTTTCCCACACGTGAAGGCCCACCAGGATGTCGCCGATTTGCATGCCGTTCATCACGGCTGGGCTGCCTCGACGAATTTCGGAGACTCGCATGCCACCGCGATAGCGAGGCGACACCAGTTGTCGTTCTCGCGGAGCCAGCGGAGCCAGACGGATGCCTAACGCTTTCCACGCCTTATCCGCCGCCGACTCGTCTTGCGTCCGACGTGACGTCACGGTTTGAGTCGTGACTGGCGGTTGCATCGCGGCAGCGGTTGGTGTGGCGGCGACTCGCGGGGTTGTGCTCTTGGCCAGTGTCAGTTCGAGCGTCTTCGTTTCAGCACCACGTCGAACCTCGACCGTCACGGTCTCGCCCACGGTTCGTCCGAGGAGGGCTCGTTCCAGATCGGCGGAATCAGCAACCATGATGCTGCCCGCTTTGACGAAAATGTCGCCCTTCAGCAGTCCAGCCGTATTCCCAGGGCCGCTCGGTTGCGTGCCTTCCACGATCAATTCTTGTCGGTCTGCGGTTTTGATGTCGCGAACGATCACCCCATGATTCAAGCTGTTGAGTTCTTCAATGCTCAGCAGTCGGGCGATGATTTTTCGAGCGTCGTCGATCGGGATGGCAAATCCGATCCGTTGAGCACCGGCTCGGATGGCCACGTTTATGCCGATCACTTCGCCGTCCAAGTTGCAGAGCGGACCGCCGCTGTTCCCGGGATTGATGCTGGCGTCCGTTTGGATCAGATTCTTGTAGGCCTGTTTTTCGTTGACTTCCACGTCTCGAGACAGAGCACTCACCACACCCTTGGTCAGCGTGTGTTCGTAGCCGAACGCGTTGCCCACGGCGAACACCGTTTCTCCGAGCATCACATCCATCGACACTCCGAAGTGTGCGACGGTCAGTGGCTGTGACGGATTCACTTTCACGACTGCCAGATCATGGACGCGATCGTAAGAAATGACCTGCGCGGAATAGGTGCCGCCGTCATTCATGGTGGCACGCAGCGAGTCGACGCCTTGCACCACATGATAGTTCGTGACGATGTAACCGCGTTCGTCGACCACAATTCCCGTCCCCATGCCGCTGACCTTACGTCCGCGACCCGATTGGAAGAGCGACTCGCCGTTGTAGCTGGTCTTTTCGCTGTGAATGTTGACCACGGACGGGTTGACTCGCGTCACCGCTTTAACCAAGGGGGTCGTGCGATTCTCGGAGGCAGCCCAAGAACCGTGGCGCGCGACACAGACGAGCGACAGTGCAAGGAGCGCAATGATGGAAATGCGTTTCGTCATATGGTGCTGCTGTGCTGGAGGGTGTAGTCGAGGACGACACCATCCCGGCGACCTTCGGCAAACGTCGAGGAGTTGACGCGGCGACGGGCGATGAATGGCGGCGAGTTGTTCCCTGGCGCATCCCTACATTCCTCGGAGAACACTCCTTGCATCTCCGCACTCCGGAGCATCGGCAATCGCGTTGAAGCGGCTTGAAGCCGGTCGCGTTCCGTTGGCGCAACCCGCGCAACTGGATCGCAGATGAATCGTGCCGAACGTGCGGGGAATGTCGGCGAAAACTTTCGAGATTCAGCGCGATTCACTCAGAACGGGTGCAGACCGTGTCGCGCGGCTGCCGTGGATCACTCGCCGTGCTTCGAGCGTTTCCCCACGGGAAAGCGCCACTGATACAATCGGCGCATGGCGGCGAGTCGCGGACCATTCCAAGCGTTCTCCGGGCTTTGATTGAATGTGCCTCGGACGTGGATTCATCGCGACGTTCGATACAATCGGAACCAGATTCGTTCGCTGGCGAGCAGCGTCGGGAACATTCATCCAGGGAAGAGAACATGACCGCATCCGACGAACCGATTGGGAATCTGGTCTTGCGGACGCTGGCCATGCCGGCGGATACGAATGCCAACGGCGACATCTTCGGAGGCTGGCTGTTGTCGCAGATGGACATCGCCGGCGGCTTGGAAGCCAAACAAAGATCGAAGAGCCGCGTGGCCACCGTGGCGATCAACGCAATGGAATTTCATCGACCGGTGTCCGTGGGAGACGTTGTGGCGTGCTATACCCACCTCGAACGCGAGGGGCGGACTTCGATGACCATCCGCGTGGAAGCCTGGTGCATTCGCCAGGGTTTCGAAGGGGATCGCATCAAGGTGACCGAAGGGACTTTTACGTTTGTGGCGATTGACGAAACCGGTCAACCGATTCCAATCGAACGCGGGGTCCGCTAATGCGTATTCCAGCCCAGCGGGATCGTTCCGGACTGCAAGTCAACATCACGCCGCTGATTGACGTGGTGTTCCTGCTGATCATCTTCTTCCTCGTGGCCAGCCACTTCATTCGCAGCGAGACGCGCGAACCGATCGAGTTGCCCACGGCCAAACAGGGCCGCGACGACGAAGCTAAGCATCCGCGCCGACTGGTGATCACGGTCAATGCGGAGGAACAGTTGTTCGTTGGCGGCAAATCCGTCAGCACCGAAGACGTGCGGTCGATGATCATGTCGGGTCGCGCCGAACATGGAATCGCGTTCGAGCTGCGAATTCGCGGCGACAAACAAGCGGCTTTTCGCGCGGTCCGCCCCATTATCGAATGGTGCGCTAAGTCCGGCATCACGAAACTCAAGTTTGCAGTCCAAGGCGACCTCTAAACTCAAGTTGCCGCTCAACACGTTGAGCGCGCTGGCCGAAGAGCGGGAGGTCAGGCTGTACCTGATACGCCACGCTGGGCTTTCTGAACGAGTCCATCCCACCCGAATTGCAGGACATCCGCATCCCGCTCTCGCTGCACGAGCGATTCGTCGACGGCGACTACCTGCACGCAATGGCCGGACGGTGTGCGGTAGGCCGAACAAGCGCAGCGCAGTTCCGGCGATCCCGACGCGCCCGATGCCGGAACAGCGCTGCGCTCGTTCACGGCCTACGCAACTTCGACAACCAACGGGACACGCGATTCGCTGATTCAAAAACGCCACCTGACATGTGCTGGGCCTTCTGCGATGATTTGAGTTGAATTGAACCGAAACCGATCACTCCCCAAAACAATTTTGGAGTGTACCTCATGTCTTCCGTGCTTGAAGTCGCTCAGTCATCGACGCCCGCTGCTGAGTCTTGCGATCCGATTCCGTCCGACGCGCTTTATGAAGTGATCGACGGAGAAATTGTGGGGTTACCTTCGATGGGCACTCGCCAGGAAATCTTCACCTGAAACTGCACGTCCGGGTCGGGCATCACGTTGAAACGAACAACTTGGGTCATTTCGTCATGGAGACCCTGTTTGACTTCACGGAACAAGTCGGCCACAAGCGGCGTCCCGATCTGGCGTTTGTCAGCAAGGACCGGTGGCCATTGACTCGCGAGCCTCCGGATCGAGACGGCTGGCCCGTTGTGCCCAACCTGGCCATCGAAGTCGTCAGTCGTAGCAACCTCTGGGAAGACGGATGGGAGAAAATCGGCGAGTACTTCCAAGTCGGCGTCGAACGCGTGTGGGCGATTGGACTCAAAGCCAAGCAGATACACGTCTACGACTCTCCGTCATGCGTGCGCATTCTCGGAGTGAATGATGTCCTGACGGACGAGTCGCTCTTGCCGGGATTCCGTCTGCAACTCCACGATCTGTTTCTTCCTGCCACCGCTGAAGCTTCCGAGACGCCGGAAACCACGGAATCCGCCGAGGAAGCGTAGCGTGGGCACCGGTGTTGTGCAGTACATGTGAGCGGAAAAGCTCTAATAGACGCCGATTTTTGTCGGTTATGTTTGTGCCGACACCGGCGGCTACTACTAGTGGGCAGTGACCACCCGCACACGACTTGCAGTCGCGTGTATTCGAAAGCCGCATCGCGGCGGCATGCGATAGCCTGGGGTGGCAGCGGAACCCCAGGTCCATGCAAGAAACCGAGCGCAGCCGCGAAGCGGCGGCATGTGTGGGGTACAAATGACGCAGCGAACAATTCATCGGCAACGTGACCTGGGGTTCCGCTGCGCTCCCACCCAGGCTATCGCCTACCGCCGCTACGCGGCTTCGGAACCACGCCGTCCGTCCCGTTCAGTGCCAAACCTACGCGGCCGAAGAAATTGCGGGACCGATTTCCCCCATTGATGCGTCTGATCATTCTGGCTCGCGACCGCTTCGCTCGCGTACGCCTGCGGCTAACGGTTAAACAAGTGAGCCGGGCTCCGGCTGTGATCTACACTTGGAACAATCCACATTCACCAAACGAGGTGCTCATGTTTCGTCGATTGTCGTTGCTGGTTGTGATTGTTGCTGTGTCGGTCGTGCGGGCGCGGACGGAGGAGATCCCCTTCGTCGAGGATTTTGCTCTGGCGAAGGATCGGGCCGAGGCCCTGAAGCAACTCATCCCGGGGACCGAAGACTTCTACTACTACAACTGCCTGCATCTGCAACACTCGCAGAAGTTCGATCAGGCGGAAGAAGTGCTGGTGGCCTGGATCAAGCGGTTTCAATACACCGCTCGCGTCCATGAGATGCTCAATCGGCAGGCCCTGTTGCAGTACGACAAGGATCCGCAACGAGCACTCAAGCGGATTCAGGAACGGCTCGGGCTGGCGTTCAATCATCAGCGCGAAGTTTTGGGCCAGAAACCCAATCTGCCCACGGCGCTCGACCAGAAGCTGATCGGCCGCGAAGCACTCACCGCTCGGGCGCTCGCGAAATACCGGAATGTGCAGGGATTCGAAGATTCGGCCTTGGACTGGGTCGTGTCGCTGAAGCTCGACGCCGAACGGCAGCGGCATTTGCTTCAACGGTTGAATCGTCCGGATCATGAGGGTTTGGCGGATTTGGTCGTCGCGGATTTGAACGAGAAAACCAGCGGCGGCTTCGGGCAACTCGGCATCCACAATCTCTTGCTGCCCGAACAACTCGACGCGGTGCTCAAGCTGAAGCCGGAATTGTTGAATCACGCCGCGTTCGTGGCGGCTCGGCTGGCCAAGTTGCATCCGCCTGCTCACGTGGATTGGCAACACGATCGCCAGGCCGAACAAGCGTATCTCGACGCCTTGTGGAATGCGGTGTCGATTCTGGGGCCGGTGCATAACTCGCTGAAGACCAACGTGCTGCATCGGCGGCTGGTCTTCGATCGAGCGGGCGGCCAGTACGACAAAGATCGCTTCATGACGTACATCAAGCTGCCTCGGCGAGTCAGCTACATCAACCCGAAGTTCATCGCGGAACCGGAGAATCAACGGTACGCCGCGAACCTCGGCGCGGACTATCGCCAACAAACGCTGCTGCCCGTCGTGGGCGACGACGAACCGCTGGTCCGCAGTTACTTGCAGCACTTCTTTCTCAAGGAAAACTTGGCCGTTCCTTACGAGCCGTATCTGCTGGACACGTATCTCAAACACGTGCTGGCCGAAACGAAGATCGTCAACGGGCTGGGCGATCCCGAGCAGTGGTCGTCGCTGCTTTCGCCCGCTCAGTTTAAGGCGTTGAAAGATCGCGTCGATCTCGAATTCGCACACACAAACCAAGAGGTATTCGGGCCGAATGATCCGGTGAGCATCGGGCTGGCCGTGAAAAACGTCGAGACGCTGATCGTCAAGGTGTTCGAGATCAACACTCGCAACTACTACCGCGATCATCTGACGGAAGTCGACACCGACATCAACCTGGACGGGCTGGTCGCCAACGAAGAACGCACGCAGGCGTATCCCGAGCCACCGCTGCGGCGAGTCAACCGGCAGTTCGATTTCCCGAAAATCACCAAGCCGGGCGTGTACGTGATCGACTTCATCGGCAACGGCAAAAGCAGCCGAGTCCTCGTGCGTAAGGGCAAACTGCGGCACCTCGTGCGGACCAGCATCGCCGGGCACGTCTTCACAGTGCTCGACGACCAGAACCGGCATTTGAAAGACGCAACGCTGTGGCTGTCGGACCATGCCTACAAAGCCGACGCGGACGGTCGCATCACCGTGCCGTTTTCCACGAATCCGACACGGCAGCCGATCATCCTCACGCACGGGGAATTCTCGTCGCTCGATCATTTTCAGCACGAAGCCGAGAGTTACCAACTCACGGCCGGCATCCATATCGACCGCGAATCATTGCTGTCTCGCCGCAAGGCCAGCGTGGTTGTGCGGCCGTCGCTGTCGATCAATGGCACTCCGGTGACGCTGAGTGTGCTGGAAGACGTCCGGTTGTCGATCACGTCGCGAGACCAAGACGGCACGGCCACCACGAAAGAGGTCAAGGACTTCAAGCTCTTCGAAGACCGCGAAGCGACGTACGAGTTTCAGGTGCCGCCGCGATTGCTGCAGTTGCAGATTCAGCTCAAGGCACGCGTGCCGAACATCAGCCAGAACCGCAAGGACGCCGTGCAAGACGGCCTGTCCTTCGCGTTAAACGCGATTAACCTCACCCCGGGTATCGAAGACCTGTTCCTCTCGAAAAGTGCGGGCCGATATTCGATGGACTTGTTGGGACTTTCCGGCGAACCATTGGTCGATCGGCCGGTCAGCGTGCAGCTCAAGCACCGGGACTTCATCGATGTCTTCGACGTGCAGCTCAAGACCAACGACTTCGGTCGCGTGTCGCTCGGCGAATTGGTCGACGTCGACTGGATTGAAACGCGATCACCGCTCGGAGCCACCCATCGTTGGACGTTGCCGCGAGACCAGCACACGTACCACCAAGCCGTGTACGCTCGCGCGGGCGACATGATCGAGATTCCGTACATGGACGGCGATGAAGCGGGAACGTCGGCAGTCGCCTTGTTGGAACGCCGCGGCGGGACGTTCGTCGCCAATCGACTGCACGCCGTGGCGTTGAAGAACGGCATGCTCAGCGTGAAAGGGCTGGCCGCCGGTGAGTACGACCTATTGTTGAAACGGTCCAATACGCTGATGCGATTGCACGTCGGCGAAGGCGAAACTCGCGATGGTTACGTGCTCGGCAACACGCGGCAATTGGAAATCCGCGACACGGCTCCGTTGCAGATCGCGTCGGTCGTCGCCGGCAAGAAGAGCTTGGACATCGAACTGCGAAACGCCTCAAAGTTCACCCGAGTGCATGTCATCGCCACGCGCTACATCCCCGCGTATCCGGCGTACGACTTGTTGTCTCGCGTGCGTGATCCGGAACCGTTCCTGTTGACCACGCCGGCCAACGAGTCTCGGTTTGTCGCCGGCCGCAAGATTGGTGACGAATACCGCTACATCATCGACCGCAAGTACGCCAAGAAGTTCCCCGGCAACACGCTGAAGCGCCCGAGTCTCATCCTGAATCCGTGGGCCGTGCGATCCACGTCGACCGGCACTCAAGTGGCGCAGGGCGGCGAGGACTTCAACGCGACCGGTGCCGCGCCAGGCGGGACCAGTTCCCGCGGCGAAAACCTGCATCAATCGCTGCAGATTCCAAGCGACACCAGCAGCCTCGAATTCTTGAAGCAGCCCTCGTCCGTGCTGCTGAATCTGGTTCCCGACAAAGACGGCAAAGTCAGCGTCGCGCTGGATCAACTCGGCGATCACCAGCACGTCCACGTCGTGGCGGTCGACCCGCAACAGACGGCCTCGCGATCGATCTCGCGAGATGAACAACGGGTGCCGTTCGAGGACTTGCGTCTGGCGGACGGGCTGGACGCAAAAAAACACTACACGCAACAAAAGCGGATCAGCGTGCTGGGAACGAAGGACAAGTTCGTGCTGGACGACATCACGTCCTCGCGCTTCGAAGCCTACGACAGTCTGGCCAAGGTCTATTCGCTGTACCTCACGCTGAGCAACGATCCCAAGCTGGTGGAATTCGGCTTCGTACTGAATTGGCCGAACCTGAAGCCGGAAGAAAAGCGAGCCAACTATTCGAAGTATGCGTCACACGAATTGAATTTCTTCCTGGCTCGCAAGGATCCGAAATTCTTCAATGATGTGATCGTGCCGTATCTGAAGAACAAGCAGCACAAGACGTTTCTCGATCATTGGCTGGTTGGCGACGACGTGTCGCGGTTCCGGCGGCCTTGGGAGTACGCGCAACTCAACACCGTCGAACGCGTGCTGTTGGGCCGGAAGCTCAAGGGCGAACTAGCCTACACCGGGCGACTGATCAGCGACCAAGTCGCGATGCTGCCGCCGAACCTGGAGCGATTCCAGCACCTCTACAGCACGGCACTTGGCGGAAGCTCGCTCGATGTCGACGACAAGCTGGGACTCGCCGCGGCTCTGGGCGATGCATTGCTGTCCAAGAAGGAAGGCAAGCTGCTCGACATGAAAGGTGCGGCAGCCGATTACCGCAGTGGTCCACAGAACGGCCAACCGGCGGCACCGCCAGCGCCGGACGCGGCAGCCTTTGCACGTCGACCGCAAGCGAAAGCGGCAGACGGAAAGCAACAAGAACTTCAACTGGTCGAGCAACGCAAGGCGATGTCGGAACGTTCCGCGGGGCGGTCGACTC
>JAQBZS010000193.1 GCA_027622115.1 Planctomycetota bacterium
CGTCGAGCAACGGGACCGGGCGGCCGTTGTGGTCGATCAATTCTCGCGACGCGTCAATGCCCAACGTGTGATAAATCGTCGCCACGATGTTCTGCGCGTTGATGTCGGTTTCCTTGGGCAACTCGGCGCGCGCGTCGGTCGCTCCGATGACCTGTCAGGTCTGAAACCCGCCGCCCGAGAACAGCACGAATCCGGCTTGCGGCCAATGGTCGCGGCCGGCGTTGCGGTTGATGCGCGGTGTCCGACCGAATTCGCCCCAGACCATCACCGCGATTTCATCTTCCATTCCTCGTTGATAGATGTCGGTGATCAGTGCGTACACCGAGCGGTCGAGCAGCGGCAGCAAGCGGCGCACGCCGGGGAAGATTGCGATCGATCCACCGTGATGGTCCCACGAGCCCATCGTCATCGTCACGATCGGCACACCCGCTTCGGCCAATCGCCGCGCCATCAGAAAGGTGTGCGAGTCCCAGCGTTCGGGAGAGTTGCCATACACAAACGTCGCGCGCGGATCGCCATACAGCCGGCGCGTCTGTTCCGATTCCAGACTAATATCGAATGCGTCGCGGACTCTTGTCGACGAGATGATGTTCAGCGCTTGTTCGGTGAACGCATCGTGGCCACCCAGGTCGCCAATTCTGTCAAATCTACGGCGTACTTGGTCGAGCGTCCGCAGCAAGTTCTTGCGGTCGTCCAAACGGTCCAACGTCAAGTCCTGTGCCAGTTCCAGATTCTCGACGCCAAACCCGCGCGGCCAGAACGGTCGATGCGCCGCGCCCACGTAACCGGGCCGTTCATAGAAGTGCTTGTTGAGCGCCACGTACCGCGGCATTTCGGTCTGATGCGGAGAGAAGCGGCTGACGATCGATCCGAACGCCGGTCGCGCGGCGACTCGCGGCAACCCCGTGTAAACCTCGCTCAGATCGTGGTTGTTTTCGATAAACCGCACGCCGCGGACGATCGTCATTTTGTCCATGATGCCGGCTTGCAGCGGCATTTGATCGCAAATGTCGATTCCCGGCACGTTTGTAGGCATCGGGTCATATTCGCCACGAAACTCGCTGGGCGCGTTCGGTTTCATGTCGAACAGGTCGATGTGGCTGGGACCACCTTGCAGGCAAATGACGATCACAGACTTTGGTTTCGTCTGCGCCCCAGACCGTTTGGCTTCGGCCCGCAATCGCAACACGTCGGGCAAAGCCAGTCCGCCCGCCGTCCAAGCTCCAACCTTCAAGAACCGCCGCCGCGACACTCCGTCGCAAAACGTTCGGCATGAGCCAAGCAGATCAATCATTCACGTCACCTTTACGGTCAATCAACGCCGCCGGCAAACACGGCCGCAGCTAGATCAATGACTACCGATGTTTTATCACAAGGCAACCGGCGCGAGAAACTCGTTTCCGCGATTGCGAACGAAGATGTCATGCAGAAACCAGGGCGATTCGGAATGGGCCGTGGAGTCGTTGACAGACTGCATGCGGACGAATCGCACGACTGAGTGGCGGTCGATCGCACACAGTCGCTCGTGCTTCGTCGTTCGCCGAAACACCTGAATCGCGGGGTTGCTCTTGCAACTACGCCGAATCAAACCGGTTCAGGAACCGCATCGGTACTTCACGACCACAGAGTGCGAAATCGCGCACTTCCCAATCCGCGTTCTCGATCGCCAACTCGAACGTCGTGATCGAGCGGATCATGCCTTGGGGGAATGGGATCTGCCAAACGGTCTTGGGCTCGGCATCTTGCAGCTCTTTCGAAACCGGTAACTCGCGTCCGTTGACCTTCAACGTGACGTTGCGGATTTCGCCGGGTTTCGCGAGACGAACGATTAAGTGGCTGTAGTCGAAGTGGTTGTAGAAGTGGCCGGTGTATTTCATCACGGCTTTTGGCTCAGTGGCCTGATGTCGGTCGTTCTTCGGGCCGGCCGGGGTCGCGAAGCCGGTCAGCGTCCATTCTTGCTTGCGGGTGGGTTCGCCGAGCGTGCAGCAGAGATAGCGTACTGCGTATTCCAGCAAGGCTTGCTGCAATCGCGCCGGACGCGGTTGCGATGTGGCGATCGGTGGCGGACTCGATTCCACTCGACATTGATCGCCCAGCAACTTCTGGATGGGTTCGCCAAGCGCCACGTTGTGCGGTCGACCTCCGCGATCGTGGACTCGCGCTTCCGTACCAAATCCGAGACAGTGATAGATCGTGGCGGCGACGTCGTCTTGCGTGACTTTGTCTCGCGTCGGATAGGCGGCAGCTTTGTCGGTGGCACCGAAGACCTGACCACCGGGGATGCCTCCGCCGGCCATCACCACCGCATTGCACGGACCCCAGTGGTCTCGACCGGCGTTTTTGTTGATCTTCGGCGTGCGACCGAACTCGCTGTTCCAAACCACCAGCGTTTCGTCCAGCAATCCCGAGCGTTCCAGGTCTTCCAGCAACATGGCGATCGGGCGATCGACCGACGGCATCAAGCGAGTTTTCATCTCTTGAAAGTTGAGCGCGTGCGTGTCCCACGATGAATCGATGGTTGGGCGTTCTCGATGCCAATACACGGTCACCAACTGGACGCCGGATTCGATCAGACGGCGGGCCATCAGAACGCTTTGGCCGAAAGTATGCATGCCGTATCGCCAGCGTTCCTCGTCCGGAACCGAAGCGATATCGAATGCTTTCCGAGCACCCGACGACAGCACCATGTCCAACGCCTGCTGATAGAACGCATCCATGCCGTGTGCGATGGCCGAGCGTTCCGCGACTCGGGCCACATCATCGACTTGTCGCAATAGCGAGCGGCGATCCCGCATCCGCGAGTCCGAAATTTCCGTCGGCAACCGCAGCGTATCGATCGAGAAATCCGGTTCCTCGGGGTGATCCGTGATCAGGAACGGGTTGTATTGGCGTCCGAGCATGCCGCCGAATTGTCCCGGTGTAATCTTGCCGGCAGTGGTGGCGATGATGTCCGGCAGCGACACAAACGTGGGCATGCCGCCGGTATTGGGCCGCAGTTTCGACAGCACGGATCCGTAGTGCGGAAAGTCGGTCTCGCGAGCTTGAAAGTTCTCTTGTTTGAGTTCGTGTCTGCGACCGGTCAATCCCGCGTGAGCACCCGTCGAATGGTTGTTGTCCTCTTGGCCGACGGATCGCAGGATCGCCAGTTTGTCGGCATGTTTGGCGATGTGTGGAAAGTGCTCGGACAGGTGCATGCCGGGGACATTGGTGGCGATCGGCTGGAATTCACCGCGCAACTCGACGGGACCATCCGGCTTGAGATCCCACGTGTCTTGATGAGCCGGCCCGCCCCACATGAAGAGCAGGATCATGCGTTTCGCGCGGCCGAACGTTCCCACGGAATCCGATGCGTGAGCCCGCGACGCCAGCAAATTCGGCAGCGTCAACCCCATCGTGCCGACCCCTCCGACCTGCAACATCCGTCGCCGAGAAACGCCGTCGCAAAATCGAGGTCCGCTGCTGGAAACCCAATCAATCATCGTCACACTCCGAAGCCGCGCTCGTCAGTGCGCGTGGACGGGGCATCGTGAAAACCCACGCTCTGGCGAGCGTGGCTACGTGCTCCCTACGAACATATCACACGGGGTTGATGCGAGCGAGGTGATCCGGATCGGCACCCGTGGCATTCGCCGATCTGCGTGATTACAGTCGCGAACGGTCCATGCCGCATCATACCCACCGCGAAAGAGCTGTGATGACGATTGAGTTTGTGAATCCGCCCCGACGCATTCTGATGGGACCGGGTCCCAGTGAAATCCATCCGCGAGTCCTTGCTGCGATGGCCGCTCCGACCGTGGGGCATCTGGATCCGTACTTCTTGCAGATCATGGATGAAGTGCAGTCGATGCTGCGGCAGGTGTTTCGCACGCGGAACGAAATGACGCTCGCCGTCAGCGGCACCGGCAGTGCCGGGATGGAGGCGTGCGTCGTGAATCTGATCGAGCGCGGCGATCGAATGGTGGTCGGCGTGAACGGCGTGTTTGGCGGTCGCATGACGGACACGGCCGAACGCGCGGGGGCCGAGGTGACTCGCATCGAACGGCCGTTCGGCGAAGTCTTCAGCGTGGATGATGTGGCCGAAGCCGTCGACCGAGTGCAGCCGAAAGTCGTGGGGCTGGTGCATGCGGAAACGTCAACCGGGGCCTTGCAACCGCTGGAGGAGATCTCGCGGGTGGTGCATGACGCGGGGGCGTTGTTGCTGGTGGATTGCGTGACGTCGCTGGGCGGGCTGCCGGTCGAGATCGACAAATGGCAGGTCGATGCCGCGTACAGTGGCACGCAAAAGTGCCTGAGTTGCCCGCCGGGATTGGCACCGGTGACGTTTAGCGCCAATGCGGTCGAGGCGATGGACGCGCGCACGTCCAAGGTGCAGAGTTGGTATTTGGACATGTCGATGGTGCGGCAGTACTGGGGCGAGAACCGGGCGTACCACCACACCGCGCCGATCAACATGAACTACGGACTCCACGAAGCTTTGCGTCTGGCGTTGGACGAGGGATTGGAAACACGGTTTGCTCGTCACCAACGGAATCACGGGGCTCTCAAGGCGGGTCTCGCGGCACTCGGGATCCGATATTCGGTGGCGGAAGGAATGCAGTTGCCGATGTTGAATTCCGTGTTGATCCCCGATGGCGTGAACGATGGCGAGGTGCGGTCGACATTGTTAAATCGCTTCGGGATCGAGATCGGCGGCGGGCTCGGACCGATGAAGGGCAAGACGTGGCGCATCGGACTGATGGGCGAAGCCAGCCGCGAACCGAACGTGCTGTTGTTCTTGGCAGCTCTGGAAGCATGCTTGGCCGCGCAAGGCGGTGCCGTGGTGCCGGGAGCCGGAGTCGCAGCAGCGAATGCAGCTTATGCCGCCGACAAATGATCGCGCCGACATCGCGTGTCCCACGTGAATCATTCGTCCACTTTCTTGACCTAGATGCCACTGACTGACGCAACGCGACTCGCATGCGCAAACTGCATGCGAGTCGGTTGACGGACATTTCCTCAGGCAAAGTCGTTCCAGTTTGCGAACACGTCATCCGTGTCCGAAACCAATCCCGCCGCAAACCCGCTGTCAAAGGCTTCAATGAGCACGGTCTGATCGACGCTGGTGATGCCGTCGGTCGCGACGATTCGCAGTTCGAGCGAGCCCGTGAAACCGGCGGTTGCCGTCAGCGTCAACACTCCGTTTTCGATCGTGGCGGTCACGGCCGGCGCTGCAGGATTCAGGATCAGGTTCGGATTGTCGTAGTAGGCCGTGCCCAGTTCCGCGATCAGTTCACTCGCTCCAAAGCTGCCAGTCCAGCGGTAGAAGTTTCCGTCGTCCAGGATGAAGTACCACTGGCCGCTGTTGTCCCTCAGCCAGCTTTCGTTGTTGCCAAGGTAGTTCGTGTAGAAACTGCCTTGATCAACAAAATCGATATCGAGCTGCGGCAGCGACGGATCGATAACCTCGACTTCGTACGAGATGGCGTGTCCGTCGGCGTCGATGGTCGGTAGGTTGATCTCGACGGTGCCTCCCGCAGCCAGGTCGATGTTGGCGAGATTCAATTCCGGAGCTTCATTCGTGACCGTCACGGTGAAGCTCGTCGAGGTCGTCGTGAACGAATCGGTGACTTCGACAATGACTTCAAACTCGCCGGTTTGCTGGGCCGATGTGAGCCGCAGTTGACCATCGACGATTGCGACCGCGAGTCCGGACGCTGCGGTGTCGAGCAGCAGTTGCGGGTTGTCGTACATGTCGACCGAGATGGACCCCACCTGCACGCTGTCTGCGAAGCTGCCCTGCCACCGGTTGACCGAGCCATCGGGTAGCAGGAAGAACCACTGCTGGTCGTTGCCTCGGAGCCAGTGTTCTTGCTGGCCGCCCCAGTTGTAACCCCAGTTGTTAATAGAAGAATCTGAGTAGAGGCCGAACTCTTCGACGAGTGCAGTCGCTCCGGAGGCTGCGACACGAGCAGTGATTGTCAGCTCGTCGTTGTCGAGGTCACTGGCCAAGAGGTCGATGAGTTGCGTGTCATCCGCCGACATCGTGACGTCACTCAGCGAGCTGACTGTCGGAGCTTGATTGGTGACATCGACGTTGAACGTCTGCGATGAGGCGACGCCATCAACGGTTGTGGTCAGCACGACGTTGAATTCACCAACGAACGTTGCAGCGGGGTCGATCGTCAACAAGCTGTCTGAGGTCGACGCTTCAACGGGAATCGGTTCCCTCGTGGTGGTCCGTGCGGGGTCTTCGTAGTAGCTGATGTCGAGCGTACCGAGCAGTTGGCTGTTTTCGAAGCTGCCCTGCCACAGTGAAAAATCGCCGCTTGGGAGAATGAAGTAGTAACCTTGGTCGCCCCGAAGCCAGAGTTCCTGTTGGCCGCCCCAGTTGAATGCGAAGTCTTCGCGGAAGACATACAGGTTGTGCGCGGCATTAAGTTCCGTGGCCAAGTCCTGCACGATGCTCACGGAATGCGTCGCCGGCTGCCCACCGATTTCGCTCGGTAGCGTGATCTGCAAAGCGCCGTCCGCGTGGCTCATCGACTGGTCGGAAATCACGAACGAGACGTTGTCGATGAGTGTTGCGGAGGCAGAGGCGGTGCTGGAACCAACACCGGTCGCGTACCCCTCGCCGTCGAGCAGCGTGATCACGATCGTTTCGTTGCCTTCGTCGCCGCTGGCGTTCGAGTCAAGCAGCGGTGTCACGATGATCTCGGCGGTCATTTGGCCGGCCGCGATAACGACGGTTCCCGACAATTCGGAATAGTCCGTGCCGTTGGTTGCAGTGCCGGAAACCTCGTAGTTGATCGCGAGATCCAACAGTGCAAGAGCGTCGGTGCGGGTGACGGTGAACGTCGCGGTGTCGCCCGTTTCGTGAGCCACTGCGTCGGTTGCGTCGATCGAAACTGCAACGACTGGCGTTTCGAGATCACCGGTGGTGAAGTCGACCAGTGCGCGATACTCATGAGCTTCCTCGAGCGGCGTGTCCATCTCGTGCAGCAATCCGAATTCGCCCCACGGGCTGGGCTCGCCCTGACCGGTGAAGACGTATTGAATGTGCGTGTCGACGCCCAGTTGCTCCATGCCATTCAGGAGCGCGGCATAGACCTCGCGGAAACGCGGATTCTCTGACGCAGACTGCACGAGTTCAGCGTACGGCGTGCCAAAGGCACTCAAGTGCGAGCCGCCTTCGTAAGTCACGAATTCGATTTCGCGACCCAGCGATTCCGTGTATTGCTCCGCGAGAGCCACATGAGCGGCTTGCGTCGAAAGACTCCACGGCACCGCCCACTCCAAAACGGCATCGATGATTTCGTCTTCGGTTGTGGTGTCATCGACCCAGTCAAAGTTTTCGGCTTCGAGGCCACTGTACGACGTGGATGAGACCGCATCGAATTCACCATTCATCCGCTCCAGCAACTGACCGGTCAGCCAGACGTTGCTCTGCTGTCCGGCGGCGACTCGGATGAGCCTGTCTTCCTGGCCGGAAAACACGTCGCTCCAAATGCCGAAGTCGCGGCGAGCCTCCTGAGCCCACACATCCACGAAACTCAGGCCTTCGTTTTCCGGCAGTTGCTGCTGCTCGCCGATCCACGCGTTCGCTGAGAATCCGTAAGCGTAATTCCACACTTCGTTGCTGTATTCGACGAAGACTTCGGCATCGTCGTGGATGTTGTCCCGAACGTATTCGGCAAACCCTCGGACGTAGTCGTCGTCGGCCTGGTGCGGCATGTTGAAGTACGCGTTGGCTCCGAGATCGTTCGCGAGCTGCACCTGGAACTCGACAGACACGCCGTTGAAACTGCTGCGGTCCGTCGAACCCTGGTTGGCATGCGTCGCCGGTCGCAGGTCGTCGGCCGTCAGCACGTCGCGGTCGTCTTCGTTGACCTGCTGCCACTGCATGAAACGGAGCGTGTCAAACGGCTGCAGTCGCTCAAGGAACAATGGGTGGAACGGGGACTCGTCGCTGCCCGACTGCCAGTTTTCCATATCCAGCGACTGGCCTGCGTAGTCCGGCATGAAGAGCTGAATGTCGCGGATGTAGTCGCCCGGATTTGATTCGTTGATTCGAATGAAGAGCGTTTGATCCTCGGCGACGTCGAGCAACGCGAAACTGCGGCCATCGCTCGTCGTACCGGTTTCGATCGGAGTCGCACCGAATGTGATCTCGCCCTCGCCACTCCATTCTGCCCGGTATGTTCCTGCTGGATTGCCACCCTGGCTGAACAGGATCGAATCCGCGAAGTACGTGATGGTCTCGCCGTTTTCATTGATCGTGTCGGCGGGGATCGAAGTGACCCAGCCGTCAGCATCCATCTGCGGAGGACCGTTCCAGCCAAATTCGTAGGTTGTCGTGTTGACTGAGCGGGTCGTAAACGTGCGAGCCAGCTTGAAGGCATCGCGAAACACCCACGAGCGCGTCCAGTCGTTGACATTCATCAGATTCATCCCGATGGCCATCTCGGGAGCGTCGGGGTTTTCGACTGGCGGATCGATTTCTCCATCACCCGTTGAGCCGTCGTCGATGATGTTGGTGTTGTCGCCAAGGAAGCTCAGCAGCACGGCGTCGGAGACCGCGTTCGGATCGGTCAGATCAGCTCCCGAGAACGCTGCCGGGACATCGGGCGTCACGTAGCGGGCGTATTCAAAGCCAGCCGTCAGGTCGGGGTTAAACGCGACGCCGGGAGTCGGATCGCCGGCGACTCCCGGAACCAGCACGGTGCTGTTCTGAACGAACGGATTAAAATCGTTGGCCTTCTCCCAGTCGGTGTAAGTGACCAGTCCCACCTGCATGGTCGCCGGCATGTCCGGCCGCGAGTATCGGCGGTGTACCTGCCACTCCTCGCCAGGCAACTGGTAAAGCGCGATCACCGAGTTACCGATGCGGGCAAGCTGAACGTTGACCGTGTTTGTTTCCGGCCCCAGCGTTGTCAGCTCAAGCTGCGAGCTGCTGTTGCGAGTTGTTTTTACTTCAAGAGCAAACTCGTTGCGGTTGCCGTTGCCATAGCCAGCCGACAGGAAGATGTAGTTCTCGCCGTTGTTCGTCCCGTCGTCGGCCATGCTGCCGGGGGTCCATTCGGTCAACGCGTCGGTGATGTCCCGTGGCGTGCGAAGCATCGCCCCAGCCAACGAAAACAGCGAGTCGCCCGGCACATCGTTGGCATCGCTGCCGCCAATGTCGTCGCGGTCGGTAATGTGGATCTGCGTGGTGAATGCGAAGTCACCGGTCACCGTTTGAAACGCCATCGGCCCACGCCAGTTCTGATACCAGACGGCCGTGTGAGGTTCCTGAACCATCCTTCCGGGCTGCGTCTGGTCGATGTCGTAGACGTTGAGTTGATCGGCGTTCCAGCCCTCCACTTCGTTGACCCGCTGCCACTGGGCGGTCGTCGCCGCGTCATCAAACTCGTCGGACAATCCGGCGATGGGAGTGGCGGTCAGCAGTTGTCGAACTTCGAGCGTTTCGGTCGAAACCGGAGTGCTCGACGCGCGAATCGCCCGCCGCCTCGCTCGCTGGAGCTTGCGAAATGTCGTGGAACCAACACGGGAATTCGAAACACATTGACGGGCAAATCGGCTGAAGATTTCGGAAAGCTGACGCATGACACACCTCGCAATGCGGTTTTGGAAACTCGTCCGTCGTTCTCGAATGAGTCCGACTCGGTCCGCTCATGAGGTGAAATGGCCGCTCGGCGACGCACCTTTCGCGTTTTGAGCAATTCGAGGTGAATATTCTGCTCGCAATCCAACATGGCACATTGAAA
>JAQBZS010000194.1 GCA_027622115.1 Planctomycetota bacterium
CTCTACACAAAACCTGCACATGCGAAAAGCCGCAGATCACCGGGTCAATCCCAGATTTTCAACACCCTAAGGCTGGATTCGTGACGTTCAGCGGAATGAGTCTTTCAGAAGCCAAGCTTGCGGTTCTGTCTCAACGTTTCTGACCAGCAACCCACACGAGAATGCTCGGTTCACTCAGAGCCGACAAACAGTGTCTCGAATGCCACAGAGTCGAACGCGGCGACTTGCTCGGTGTGTTCTCGTACGTCTTGAAACCTTGAGGCATTCAAAAAAACGTCCACACCACCAACGCAATGAGTCCCACCACCGCCGCGCTAATGGCGACCAGCCAGGTCGGGAACCCGCTTTCGGACTCGGCGGGGACACCAACGTTCGCAACTCGGGTTGTCGGGTCTTTCAAGCGATAGATAAAGCGTTTGCCGATGGTCAGCCGGTCGCCAACCCTGAGGGCGCCCGACTTGACGGGTACGTTGTTGATCATGATCCCGTTTGTGCTGCCAAGATCCGACACCGCCCATTGGCCACGGCTCAATTCCAATTCACAGTGACGCCCGGAGACACCTCGATCATTGACTGGGATGTCGCAGCCCATGTCTCGACCAATCACAAGTTTCGGCTTGGTGAGCGGCGTGCAGGCTCGGGTCGACATGTCTTCGAGCACCAATTTCAGCGCATCATCGTCGTCGTCGTCATGGTTTCCGAAATCGTTGTTGGCCAACCCCGAAGCGGCAACGTCGGTCACCCCGCTGCTTGAAGCGTCCAACCTGGCGAACTAAACGCACCGATCAATTCCGCGTACGCCCGCGCCGGCTGACTGTCTTGCCGCATATGTCGCACGGTGGATTCCATTCGTGCGGTGGATACCGAGCTTCCTTCAGCCAACTCCCCGGAAATCGACGATAATGTGGAGGCTCGCTTCGGTCGATCCACAACTTTGGCACGCTTCTTCGCTTCGCGGGCACGAGCGGCCAAAATGCGCGGGAAATCGAATTCGACCGGCCGCCGCAAGCCGTGCGGCTTTAACGCCTCGGCGACGTCCGCTGCCGTTTGAAAGCGATCGGCGGCTTCGCGAGCCATCATGCGTTCCACGATGGCCTGCACTTCCGCGGGGACTCCGTTCACGATTTCGCCGATGGGTTTCGATGTGCCTGTGCGATGAGCACGGAGCTTCTCCGAAACCTTGTTCACGGGAAACGGCACCTTCCCGGTCAAGATGAAATACATCGTGCAACCGAGTCCGTAGATATCGGCACGCACATCAATCTGCGTGCTGTTCAGAATCTGTTCCGGAGCAATGAAATCCGCCGTGCCCAGTCGGTCCTGACCAAAGATCATCTGCATCGAAAACTCTTCTTGGACTTCTTCATCGGACGTCAGCATGCACAAACCGAAGTCCAACAGCCTCACGTTGCCGTCGCGTTCCACCAGCAAGTTTGCCGGCTTGATGTCGCGATGAATGATGCCCTTATCGTGCAGATGCTGGAGACCGAGTGCCGCTTGCGCGAAATAGTCGCACGCCAATTGCCACGGAATCGCTCCGTGCAAAGTCACCAATTCGTGCAGCGAAAGCCCCTTGATGAATTCCATCGCCAGAAACCACACGGCCCCCGTATTGTCCAACCGGAGCGTGCGAATCACATTCGGGTGGTCGACTCGCAAGCCGGCTCGGCCTTCCGACTTGAATCGAGCCAGCATTCCCGGATCGGTCTCAAACTGCTCGGTCAGCACTTTCAAGACCACGCGTTTCTTGGTTTCTTGGTCCTCGGCGATATACACGTAACCCATGCCGCCGACACCCAGCACTTCGAAGACTCGATAACAGTCGATGAAGAAGCCTCGGTAGCGGCCCTCCAGCAGTCGTTCGGCCTGAAACGGCGTGATCGTCTTCGCGAGAATCAGGGCCTTTGCGATTTCGGCCGGCGTTTTTTCCAGCAAGTCCAGTTGCCGAACCGCAGCGTCAATGTGCTCCTGACTGAGCAGTTCGCTCTTCGTCAAAAGTCCAATGAATTCGTCAGCGGTCTTCGGCGAGGACATCGAGGATTCTCGTGGGCAGGATGGTGCCGTTCGAGTGTTGCAAGTCACCCGGCCAAGGCCACTTGATACACGCAGGCCACGTGAAGTTTGGCGAATTCGAGTGTACCGCAACGCACCATGTTGGCAACTACCCCAAATCAACGATTCTGACTCGACCATTGTCTTTGTCCGGCCCCTCGCATTGTCGATTGAACAAGGTGCGATAGGATTCCGCTTGGTCAAGGAGATGAGCACATGCAATGTGGTTTGGTTTCCAACTGTTGGCGGACGTCGCTGGACGCAGGCTGCTCGTTGGAAGATTTGATTGCCGAAGCCGCCGAACGGGGATACCGCGCCGTCGAATTACGGCAAACGTGTTTGGGCGCGTTCGAAAGCGGCGACGATCATCGCCCGCGTCCCGAATTACTCGCGGAATTGCCGACGCAGTTCCCCGGCATGCGATTCAACATCGCCGTGTGCGTGCCATTCCTCGACAAAGCCTATTCCGCGGTCGATGCGATGTTCGAGTTGGGTCGACTGTCGGCGATCGCGGTCGCCGGGGAAGCGCCCCCGCATTTGCGACTCGTGGATTTGCAGACGTCGGACGAGCAATTCAAACAGATTCGGGCGACGGCAAACGTCGTGTGCGAGTTGGCGCAATCGATGCAGCAGGTTGATGGGTATTTGTCGGTTGAGCATTCGATGCAATCGTGGCGGTCGTTTTATGCGGCGTTTAATGCCGCTCGGGAATTGCTGCGGGGCGATCAACAACGACTGCGGCTGTGCTACGACCCGTGCAACTTGTTGATGTCCCCGGACGATCCCGATCCCACGGAAGTCACACGGGGACTCAGTGCGGACGAGTTGTCGATGGTCCACATTAAGCAGCGGAGTGGCGGACGGATCCTGAAGGACGTTCGAGACGGCAACTTGAATTGGGCCGCTCAGTTCGACGCGCTCGCCGAAATCGGTTTTCGCGAGCCGTTCCTGTACGAAGTCGCCGCCAGCGATGAGTTGTGGGATCGCTTGGACCGCAGCCAAGAATACCTGCAAGCGTTCGGCTTCACGGGCGTGTCCGAGTCACAGCATTCGTTGGGTTCTTAATTCGTTGGAGCCTTTTGCGAGCGCAGCGAATCTCACGTTGTATGCCAGCCGATCCCGAGTGTGGCTCCAACGAATTAAGGCTCCAACGAATCCGCCGGTCGGTCTGCCTTCGAGTTTTTCGTTGGAACCGAGTCCCAATTGACACTCAACGCGAACCAGGGCTATCGTCCCGCCCCTCTCTGCCCTCGACGAATCTACCGCTCCAATTTCCACTTCGAACAGGACTCGTTCGATGATCCGTCAGGGACGACGCGCGCTGGCACTGGTTGCCCTCTTTGTTGCATGCGCTGTTGTCGTGAAAGCGACGATTCCCGCGCTCGGCCAAATCGAATCGAACGGGAGACGCGCTGCGCAACGCACTGACGGGATCGGGTTTTCGAACGGAATCGGATTCTCGAACGGCATCGAGCCTCGCGACGCATCGCGATTTCCATCGACCGGTCCAGCACCCGTGCGGCAATCGGCCGGTCGCATGTTTCGCAGCGCGGAACGCATCTTGGATGCCGATGTGCCGACCGTCCTGGATGACGCCGGCCTGAACGACGTGCAATTCATTGGTCGCCAACACGGCTGGGCGGTGGGTGATCGAGGCGCGATCTGGAAAACCGGCGATGCCGGAGCTTCGTGGGAATTGGTGCGTTCGCCCGTGGATTGTCCGCTGCGGAGCGTCTGTTTCTTGACCGACCGCGTCGGTTGGATCGTGGGTGGGCAATACGTGCCGCATGTGGGTCGCGAAGCCGGTGTCGTGCTGTCGACCACGGACGCCGGCAAGTCGTGGCGAGTCGTCGAGCAGCCACTGCCTGGATTGCACTACGTCAAGTTCTTCGGCCTGCAAGACGGAGTCGCCGTCGGCAGCGCGACGGAACGCGCGGCATCCTGATTGTGGACCACGACCGACGGCGGCGAGACGTGGCGACCTGTGCCGGGTGAATCGAAGTTCGGTTGGCGAACGGCGGATTTCATCGCGCCGGATATCGGCATCCTGGCCGGTCGGTTCGGAAGTTTGTCGCTCGTCGGTGACGGCCAACTGTTGCCGCCGCTGCTGGATCAACAAGGCATTCGCGCCATTCACGCCATCGCCATCGACCGGCAGATGAACGGCTGGGTTGTCGGTGACGGTGCCTTGGCGCTGAAATCCGAGAACGGCGGAATCACGTGGGACGCCATTTCCACGTTTCCTCGCGAGACTTCGGACGTCTGCGATTTCCACGCCGTCGCGCACCGCGGCAATCACGTGTGGATCGGCGGTTCGCCGGGCAGCGTGATCTGGTACTCGGGAAACGGTGGTCGGAGTTGGGAAACACAACCCACCGGTCAATCTCAATCAATCCGCCGCCTGCGATTCCTCAGCGACACCGAAGGCTGGGCCGTGGGATCGATGGGGCTCATCCTGCGAACCACCGATGCCGGCCGCACTTGGCAGGCCGTTCGCGGAGGCGGACGTCACGCGGCGCTGTTGTTGATCACCGGCCGCCCGCAACAAGCCCCTTTCGAATTACTGGCGAAGCTGTCCGCCGATCAGGGTTTGCGGAGCGTGGTGCTCGTGCCGTCTCGATGGGACATCGGAGCCAACGAATCAACCCACCGCGAACAGTCCGATCAACTGCGTGAAGCCGTGTGCCTCGTCGGCGGCAACGAGACCGAGTTCGGTTGGCGTTTGCCGGTCGCGTTGCCGGGGGTAGATCGTTCGCGCGATCGATTGCTCGATGAATGGAACAAACGCACCGAAGGCCGACTGGCGGACATTTTGGTCGGGCGACTGGTGTGTGCTCTGCGGACATGGCGACCGGCGATTGTTGTCGTCGACCGATCGAACCAGAACGACGCACTCGCCGGGCTGATCGAAGACGCATTGACCGTGGCCGTGAAGGATGCGGCTCGCTCGGATCGATTCGTCGAGCACGGCCGCTATTGGCACCTGTCGCCACACACGACCGCCAAACTCTATCGACGATTGCCGGACGGCAGCGAGGGCTCGTTCACGACTCCCACGGAAACGAAACACACCGTGACGGTGGATGCGCTGGAAGCACTCACGCGGCTGAACACCACCACGCAGGCGTTGGCCGGTCGGGCACGTGGAGTCGTCGGCCAGCGGCGAGCCCCGTCCGAACTCAAGCAGACGTACGAATCCATCAACCAGGCGCACGCGGGTGGGTTCCTGGCCGGGATCGTGATTCAACCGGGCACCGCCAATCGCAGACGGTTACTGGAACTGCCCGTCTTCGATGATCGATTGGCCAAAGCCGTCCAAAAGCAAAAGCACTTCCAAGCCTTTGTCAGAAACTATGCGGACGATCCGCAAAAGGCTGTTCATGCCCTGAGTGAATTGGAAGATGTGCTCGCCGGAATCTCCGATGCCGACGCGGCGGAATTGCTGCTGCAGCTCGCCGAAAACCATCAGACGCGTTCGCGTTGGGACTTGGCCGAAGCCACCTGGATCGAACTGATCACTCGCTATCCAGAAGAACCGGCGACCCTGCGAGCCATGCAGCAATTGTTCGCGATGTGGACGTCCGCCGAATTGAACTGGCAGCGTTTGCGAGCCGCGAACACGGGACAACTGCGGTCTCGCGTGAACTCGGACAAGGTCAGCCAAGCGTTCGACGCCGCAGAACCGATCCAGAATCGCGTCGTGCCGGTCTCCGCACAAGATGCTGCGGCGTTGCACACGTTGGCCACGAACCAGGGCTTACACATCGCGCATGCCGGATCGACGTCATCGGGTGATTGGCAGAACCAGATGCTCAACACATGGCTGTCGCAAGGAGCGAAGATGGCCAAGGTTTTGCAGGCTCGGAGTCCAATCGCGTTTGAGTCACCGGAAGTCCAATTCACGCTGGCGGCCTTGTTGCGGCGACGGCAGTCGTACGAAATGTCCGAGCAGTTCTATCGCAAATTCAGCGCGTCCACGACTTCCGGCGAGTGGAAGGCGGTCGCCGAGCGCGAGTTGTGGCTGATCAATCAAGGCACCGCAGCGCCTCAAGCGGTGCATCTCTGCAAACGGATCACAGGCCCGCCGCAGTTGGACGGCGTGCTTTCCGATGCATGCTGGCAGGACGCGATGGAGATTCCTCTGCAAGACCACGGCGACAAGCTGTTTGCCGAGCACGCACCGACCAACGCCGGACACGGTTCCATCGCCATGTTGGCCCATGACGGGCAGTTCCTGTATCTGGCAGCCAGCATCCGTCGTCACGACGGTGCGCCTCGCGATTCACCCAGCTATGACGAACGGCAACACGATGCCGACCTCCGCGACTTTGATCGCATCGGCTTCTTCTTCGACATCGACCGCGACTACGCCGGCCACTACACCTTCCAGATTGATCAACGAGGTTGGACGCACGACGCCTGTGCGGGTGATCGCGGCTGGAACACCAAACGCTGGGTAGCGGCGCAGGCGGATGAGACGCACTGGCGAATTGAAGTCGCCATCCCGTTGGAGTCGCTGTCACCGACCCCGCCGACGCCACAAACTGTTTGGGCGATGGGCGTCACGCGAGTCATCCCGACATTCGGCGCGGCGAGTTGGACCGGTCCAACCACCGCCGAACCGCAGCCACGTGCATTCGGCTTGTTGCGATTCGAGTAAGGCCAAAGACGGTCAAGTTGTAAGGACAAAACAAAAGATATCTGCGCAGCAAATCGGGCAAGCCCGCAAGGGGCGTTGTCCACCCGAAACGGAAGAGCCATCACAGATGACACTCTCGATCGATCTCAGCGGACGCAGTGCCCTGATCACTGGAGCCGGAGTCGGCATTGGTCGCGCGGCAGCCGAAGCGTTGGCGGCTGCGGGCGCGACGGTTGGCGTTCACTACTTTCGCAGCCAAGACGAAGCGGCCGAAACCGTCGAGTCGATCCAGAGGTCCGGCGGACGGGCGTTCCTGCTTCAAGCGGATTTGACAATCGAGGATGAAGCCAATCGGCTGGTGGATCAGTTCGTCGAACAAGCCGGTCGGCTGGATATTCTCGTGAATAACGCTGGCGGGCCGATTGAGCGCGCGAAACTTGAAGATTGCTCCACGGATGTTTGGCGGCGGACCTTCGATTTGAACGTGACGTCCGCCTTCATGGTGACTCGCCGAGCCATCCCGCAGTTGCGAGCCTCCCAGCACGGCAGCATCATCAACATCCTGTCGTTGTCCGTGCAAACCGGCGGAGCCGGTGGAGCCGGCGCGTATGCCGCGGCAAAGGGTGCGCTGCAGGTCATGACCAGAACGCTCGCCCGAGAACTTGCTCCCGCAATCCGAGTCAACGCACTGATGCCGGGTGTGATCGAGACTCGCCATCACGAAATCTTCACGCGTCCGGAACGCATGGAGGAATATCGTCAAGAAACACCACTCGGTCGAAACGGCCAAGCGGGCGAAGTCGCACAGGCCGTGGCCTATCTTGCCGGCGATGCCTCATCGTTCGTGAATGGAGCATTGATCGACATCAACGGCGGACGCTTCTTGCGTTGATTTCGCGGCCCGAACGACTTCGAGCGCCAACAGCATGGCGGATCTGGCCGGTTTGGGGTATTTTCAGGATTGGAAATCCCGGCCCAATTGTCGGTTTTTCCCGGCGAGGGCGTGTAACTTTGCATTCGAACGTCGTTTTCCTATATACGACGCCTTCCATCGCACCGCGGCAGCAGCCTGCGGTTGTGGCCTTCGAGCATCGCTCGTTTTGCATGGGCCACAGGGAAAATGGTTTTTCCCCAGCATCCGGTCGTTTTTTGGCTTTCGCGTCGAGGATTTCATGGCTCAACACACAGAAACAAACGTCACTTGGCACGATCACTACGTCTCCACCGAAGAGCGAACGAAACTCAACGGCCACAAAGGGGCTGTGTTGTGGTTCACGGGTCTGAGCGCCTGCGGCAAAAGCACCGTGGCGAATACGGTGGATCACATTTTGCACGCCCAAGGCAAGCGATCCTTCGTGCTGGACGGCGACAACGTGCGACACGGCCTCAACGCCGGAACAGGCATGCTCGTCGAACGACACGGCGATGAATTCGCCAAACGATTCGGGCTGGGCTTTTCCGCCGTCGATCGCGAAGAAAACATCCGCCGCATCGGTGAAGTCGCCAAGCTGTTCGCGCAGTCCGGGATGTTGACGCTGACGGCCTTCATTTCGCCGTACAAAGTGGACCGCGACAACGTGCGGGCGTTGCTGGCACCGGGTCAATTCATCGAAATCTACGTCAACGCGTCGCTGGCAACATGTGAAGCCCGTGATCCCAAAGGGCTGTACAAGAAGGCTCGCGCCGGAGAAATCAAAGGGTTTACGGGCATCGACGACCCTTACGAAGCTCCGGACAAACCCGAACTGACGCTGGATGCGGACAACAAAGGGATCGATGAACTCGCCGCGGAAGTCGTCAGCTATTTGAAATCCAACGGGTACTTTTCTGTGTAAGATGACCTACCAACCGCCGATTCGATCCGCGACTCGGCTCGCTGAACTCGACTGTCACTTCTTCACGTCCAATTCACGTCAACTTTCCGATGGAGGCGATCCGATGAAACGCGAACGCAGCTTGTGGGTTGCTGTTGGTCTAGCCGCCGGCTTGGCCATTTCCACGCTTTGGCCACATGAACCTCTTCACGCCGTCTCGAACGATCGCAGCTCCAAGTTTGCGATCTTCACGACCGAGGTGGCAGCTCTCACGCCGATGGAAGGCGTCTTCGTGTTGGACTTTTTGACCGGCCGTCTTACGGGTGCCGTGTTGAACAACACTTCGGGCAAGTTCACAACCGCGTATTTTCGCAACGTAGCAGCCGACTTCGGCGTCAAACCGCGAGCCAAACCGGACTACGCGGTGGTGTCGGGCCGAGTCCAACTTCCGGCGCGAGGCGGAATCACGCCAGCGACCGGAGCGGTCTACATTGCCGAAATGACGTCCGGCAAGGTGGCGGCGTATACGTTCCCATTCATCAACAGCCAAGCGCCCGTGCCGCCCGTGCAAATGGGGATTTTGGATTTCTTCTCGTTCCGCCAACAGGCACAGGAATAGTTTTCGGTCAGCGATGTTCCTTCGAACGGATTTCAACAGCCGTCATCAATCTTGATGACGGCTGTATTTGTATCCGGGCCTGGAATCATTTGTCATGAGTTATTTGTCATTTGACAGAAGGATGCCGACGAGCGACAGAGCGATCGCGCACCCCAATGATAAATAACTATTGACAAATAACTAATGACAAGGTCTCCAATCCCAGCCGCATCAATCGCCGCCGGCCAATTCCCGATGTCTTCAGTCTCGTAGACCTTGCTTTGAATCCCGATCTCCGGCCGGATGAATCGCGGAGGTGAACCGACGATGTTGAATTCACGTGTGATCGTGGACGAGAACTCTGGCACGGCGACAAAACTGTGGGCGGAGTTTCAGCGAGAGTTGGGCGATCGATATTCAGATTTCCTGTGGCTGAGCGAATCTCACCCAGGGATTCCCGATGTCGAGATCCTCGACAAGCTGCTCGGCCCGGAGACTGTCCTGCTGACCGGCGACTGCGTCTTGCACCAGCGAGCTATCGAGGCGGGCTTTCGCTCGTACACATTGAACGAACAAGGGCAACTCACTCGCCACAGGCTGCCGAACGTCAACATCCGCAAGACGCTCCCAGTCAG
>JAQBZS010000195.1 GCA_027622115.1 Planctomycetota bacterium
CGATATTCGCCAGCGTCGAGTGCTGCGGCTCCCACGTCAGCAAATTGTGTTGATCATTGATCGCGAAGACAGAAACCGCCGCCTGATACATGTCGGATTTCACAGGCTCTGCGCCTGGCTTGCGAGCACTCGCTCCCACATCCGCTCGCCATTTCAGCTTGCCATCTTTGAGCGAGTAGCAGGACACGCTCGAAGACCCGCCAACACAAAAACGGTCGGGTTCAAGGACGTCGTCTGATTCGCGGAGCGGCAGAATTGTGAAGCCGGAACGGCCCAAATGGGACACACTGCCACGGTGATAGGAGTAGTCCTCCTGACTCGGATCGACTTGCCACGCCGGCAATAGACCGTCACGAGTCCACAACAACTTGCCGTTGATCGCGTCGATGCACGACACCGCGCCGGAATTCTCGCCGATCAAAACGTGACGTCGGCCCACCGGTTTGATCGCGGAGATTCCCGCCCCGTTCGACTTCCACGACCATCTCACTTTGAAATTGGGAACCAGCGCGTTCGCTTCCGTCAATTCAAACGGAGCCTGGGCGGGGGCGGGGGCGGTTCGCGAAGCAGCAGCCGGGCTCGTTCGGTCGAAATTGAAACTCCGTCGGGAAACACAATGCGCGGCTCGGTCGGCTTCAAGTTACTTTGGACCGGAAAAACGGTCAGCGTGTCGAGCACTCGTTCCAATTCGGCGATCGCTTCGTCGCGAGCTTCCGTGCGGCCCAGCTTGTTCAACACGTGAGCACGAATCCAAGTCATCCACAACCACTGTTGATCGTCGCGAGCCATCCGCTCGATCGCATCCAAGTGAGGCAGCACTTCCGCCAGTTGACCAGCACGGGCCGACTGCCCGTCACCAAGCTGCCGCAAAATCGAACGCCAGTAAGAATCGGCGATGTACAACTCCAGCAATTGCCGAGTCGGTTCATCGAGCGTCAGTTCCTTCATTCCCGAGAGCAAGCGACGAATCTCCACGCGCAGCCGATCTTCGTCACCGCCCGCAGCGAGCACCGTCAGCCAACGTTCCCAGTTCGCTCGATCGGCTGGGTTGATCACAGTCAGCCGTTCGACAATCGCGACCAGCAGTGGCGAATAGTCCGTCCGCTGTTGAAACGCTGTCAACAAGGAGCTCAGCAACGCCGGATCGCGAATCTGGCCAGCATCGACTTTCTGGAAAAACTGAATCGCCAAGTCCTCGCGTTCCTGCGACTTGTGCAGCAAGGCCAGCCGCGCCGAGTACTCCGCAATCGACTGCGGATCTTCCTGAGCCAAACTCTGGAGTTCCAGAGCGAGCAGTTCCCGCTGGCTGGAATCGTTCTTCAGAAGCTCGATCAGCATCCGCCGAATTGCCAACTTCATCGGAGCGGGCAATTCACCTGCGAGGTCCGTTTGCAACGACGTCGCCGCTTCAGCTTCCGCTCCGTTGGACGATGCCACGTCGGCGAATGCCAAGCGGCGTTCGAGCTGACGTTCGTTCCACTCGCCCAGTTCTGCGTCGAGCCGCTTCTGTTCCGCCACGAGGAATTCACCGACCGTTTCGAGTTCATCGAAGAACGCCACAGCCGCCTCGAGCCAAGCTCGATATCGAGCACCCGTGTCGGCCAGTTCGCGGCAGTCGTCGATCAGGCGAGTCCCCGTCGTCACGCGTCCCAGGCGACGTTCGACATTGACCAGCAAAAGCCTCAATTCCAAATTCGATTTGTTGTCCTTGAGTCGTTCGCGCAGCAACTCGGAAGCTTCCAAGTACAGTTTTTGTGCGAGCATGAACTGCACCAGATCGAGCACGTCTTCGATCGCCGCGTCCGCCGACACGGCGTTGGCGAACGCTTCCGGAATTCGGTGGCGTTGCCCGAGTGCCAAGCGGACTTCCGCCAACTCGCGTCGCACATCCAATCGGTTTGGGTTGAGCCGAATCACTCGATCGAGCAAATCCGCCGACTCATCCGGCAAGCTGGAACGACGCAGAAAACGAGCCATCTCCAAGACCTGTTCGGCTTGCAGCTTGCCGGTCATCGGCTTGATCAATTCCTCGAACATCGCATCCGCTTCGGTTCGACGGCCCAACAAGTACTGCGACTTGACCCGCATCAACACCAAGTCCGCTCGCTTCGGATGCAGCTTGATGCGCGCTTGCAGGTACTCGTCGCGACCTCGGTCGTCGCGCAGCCGATCAAACAGTTCGAGCGTTCGCTGCTCGATGATTTCCGAATTCGAGAACCGCTCACCGGCTTTGATCAACGATTCCAAAGCTTCGCGGCGAAACTGCAACGCGGCCAATGTCTGAGCCAAGTCCAACACGGCGGCTTCGTCGCGCGGGTTGTCAATCGTGCGTTTCTTGGCGGCGGCTATGATCGCGTCGCGTTCGACAGGCGATGCCACCAAAGCCAGTCTGCGACGCATGATGTCTGGGCGCCGCCAATAGTCGCCGGTCAATCGCCCGAGCAGTTTTTCCAACCGCGCCGACGCAAGTTCCGACTGGTCCAGCCCGACTTCCGACGTCGCGGCTTCGAGTTCCAAGTCAACCATCGTCTCGGGTGCAGGAGTCGCCGCCGAATTGTCGTCGGGCTTGGTCAACAACTTCAGAGACAAGTCGAAATACTTGAAGCGATTCATCAGCCGAGCCACTTCCAAACGCTGTTCTGCCGTGCGAGGAATCTCGGCGACGGCTGTCAGATGTTTGACGGCCAAGTCGCGGCGGTCTGTCACCTGCGCGAGCGGCAACAAATCTTCGATCCACTTCAGCTTCTTGGCCGGACGCGTTTCCGTGTCGATGGCCTTGTCGAGTTCGTTGATCGCCTTGGGGTCGTTTCTCGCACTCAGCAACAAGTACAACAAATGATGCAGTGTTGAATTCTCAGGAAACTGCGCGACGGCGGCTTCGGTACTCGTCAAGCCTGCCGGATCGCCCATCGCGACCAGCAGCCGAACCAGCACCGTGCGACCGCTCGGGTCGTTTGGGTACTGCCCAACGTGAGTGCGATAAAGTCCGATCAGCTCGGGCAATTTGCCCGCCGTTTGATACAACGTCACCAGCCGTTCGAGCGGCGAAGCCAGCGTGGGGTCATGATGCAAGGCCGTGCGGAGTGCGATCGATTCTTGATCGAAAGTCTGTCCCGAAGCGACCGTTTCGTCGGCGGTCTCCTGAGCGATCACCGACGTAGCGAACAAGCCGCACGCCCACAGCGAAGCGAACACCCCGCACGTCGCAAAGAATCTCGCGGTTCGAATTTCCGGCGGCCTATGTCCGTGCGGCTGAGTGCTCATGCAGCATCCTTCGCGGGCGTCGGCACTTTGCTCAGGATGTCTGAAACAAGGGCATCGACCGAGACCTGTTCGGCCTCGCCTTCAAAGTTCAGGATGATGCGATGCCGCAGCGCGGGCAACGTGGCCTGTCGGATATCGCCGATCGAGACCGCCGTGCGGCCGGCCAGAGCGCAGTACGCTCGTGCCGCTCGCACGATGGCTTGCATGCCGCGCGGGCTGGCTCCGTAGGAAACGCAACGTCGTACCTTGCTGTCGGCGGCGGCGGCTTGATCGGGGTGAGAAGCCAAGATCAAGTGGGCCGCGTACTCCATGATCGGATCGGCGACCGGCACGTGCGTAAGAATCTGCTGGAAACGAGTGAGGTCCTCGCCGCTCAACACGACTTTCAATTTTGCTTCTTCGAACTGAGTCGTGCGTTTGGTGATCTCGACCAAGTCGCTGGCACTCGGAAACGGAGCCAGCAGCTTGAAGAAGAAGCGGTCCAACTGGGCTTCCGGCAACGGATACGTGCCTTCCATTTCGAGCGGGTTTTGTGTCGCCAGCACAAAGAACGGAGACGGTAACGGAAACCGCTCGCCACCGGCCGTCACGTTGCGTTCCTGCATGACTTCCAACAAGGCCGCTTGCGTCTTGGGAGTCGAGCGGTTGACTTCATCGACCAACAGCAGGTGGCTGAAGACCGGTCCTTTCTCGAAGCGAAACGATCGACGTCCCGATTCGTCTTCGCTGACGATGTGAGTTCCCAGCACATCCGCCGGCATCAAGTCGGGGGTGCATTGGACTCGTCCCGACGTCAGCCCCAGCACTTGCGAGAGGACTCGGACCAGGTAGGTTTTTCCCAGCCCCGGCACGCCTTCCAATAAGACATGCCCCTGCGAGAAAATCGCCACCAGCACGTCCTTGATCAGGTCGTCGTAGCCGACAATGGCTCGCTGAATCTCTTCGACCGTCCCGTGGAATCGCTGGCGAAAATCTTCGAGCTGCTGTTCCAGTTCGGCGATCGAATTACTTGCTTGGTTCGTCAACAAGCTGTCTCCTCAAAGTAGTCAAATATTGAAGAACCTGCTGTCGACGCGAGGCCGGCAGCGGTTCGTTGGCGAGAGCTTCTTCTTCTGTTCGAAGAATATTCGCGATGGCTTGCTGACGATCTCGCGCGGCGTTTTCCTGATGCGTGTTCGGGTCGATTTCCTGCAAAGTCGAGGCCCCGTCGGCGTTCAGTTTCCCTTGCACGGTGTCATCTTTCTTTCCCGCCAGCGCTTGCGAATTGGCGTTCGCGTAACCCACTGAGCCAGTCCCGGCTTGCAGTCCACCCTGACCGGCGCCTTGACCCGGCACCGGTGCGCCTTGTCTCTGTCCGCTGCCTTGTCCATTTCCTTGGCCTTGTCCCTGTCCTTGGCCCTGACCTTGGCCCGCGCCAGGAACAGGAGCTTGACCTTGCGCCTGCCCCTGCCCCTGCCCTTGACCTTGTCCCGACACAACGCCTTGAGGTTGCCCGTTGCCGGCGCCGGGCTGTTGTCCCGGCACGGGAGCCATGCCGGCCTGAAGTTGTCCCTGAGGCATCTGACCCATCGCGATCGGCGCGTTGGGGTTCGCTTGACCCAGTTGTCCGTTCGGCATTTGTAACTGCAACTCCTGTCCGTTTTGCATATCCAACTGCTTCAGGCCCTCGGCGAGTTGCTGTTGGCCCAACTGCTGAATTTCACCTTGCTGCTGCTGACCGAAGATCTTCTGACCGGCCAGACGCAACTGCTGAGCCAACCCCTTGAGTTGCTCGTTCGCCAACTGTCGCTGCTCCTTTTGCAAAGCGTTGTCTTTGATGTTCTCAAAATTCTGAGCGGCGTCTTTGGGCTGGTCCTTCTTGAGCTGTTGCAAAGCCTCCTCGAGTTCCTGACCGACGAACGTCTCTTTGTCCTGTTCGTGGGCCTTCTCGAGCGCCTTGCGGAGCGTCTCTTCCATCCGCTCGACTTCTTCCTTGCTCAACTGATCGCTGTGGAGTTTCTTCTCTAGCTCATCCGCTTCCTTCGCGATGTCTGCGAGTTTTTCGGATCGCAACGCCGACCCGAATTCCGTGGTGTCAGCATGCCGCTCCAATTCGGCGATCATTTCGGAAGACAGAGACTCGGCGGCCCCATCCAATGCGTTCGCGAGTTTCTCGGCTTCGTGTGCCTTGGCTTCCAGCTCGGCCAGGATATCGCGCGCGTTTTCGCCTTCGCCCAATTCCCTCATCCGCTCGGTCGATTCCTTCAGCGAGTCTTCCAATTCCTTGACCTTTTGTTTTTCGGACTCGGTCAATCCTGCTTTTTCGATATGAGCCAAGTCGGCTTGCTTGGCGAGTTCTTTCGCCGCATCGATCGCACGTTGTCGATCCTGAGCGTTGACAAGCCGATCGCGCGTCGAAGCCGAAGCCGCCGGAATAATCGCCACTAGCGCGACGAACAACATCGGCAAGACCCAAGCTCGGTGCCGCAGCGGCGTGGGCAAGTCCGCGTCGAGTTTTGTGGCAGCCGCTTCGAGTTTTTCAATCGCCTTCTGAATATGCAACCGCTCGCCAACACCCGGCTCGTGCATCGACGAAAAACACAGCGCGGAAGTAAATAACTCGTCGTGTCCCGCACGCTCGTCCCAAGTCGCCAAAGCAGCCACCGGAGTCGGCCGCTTGCTCCAAGTCCAAGCCACGGTCGCGCCGACCCAGGCCACCAAGATTAAAGCAACCTGCCACAAATCCGGCACCGCCCAATTCGCCACCCAGCCTACAAGCACGAGAAAAGTCAGCAAAGGAAACAAAACCCCCGCCGAAGCCGCGAGGGTCTCAAACCAACGCGCAATCAAAATCCGCTGAGCGGCGCGACGGGCAACTTGTTCGAAGTGGGGCATGGGGAGGGGTGAGGGTTGAGGGGTGAGGGTTGAGGGTTGAGGGTTGAGGGTTGAGGGTTGGGGGGCGAGGGTTGAGGGGCGAGGGTTGAGGGGCGAGCGATTTCAAATGACAAATGACTTTTGACAAGTAACGAATGACAAATCGCGATCAATCGTTGCCCGCTATCAACTATCAACCATCCACAATCAACTACTCGAGCCCATCCAAAATCACTTCGACGCGGCGTCTAACTTCCGGATCCTGCGACAACTGAATGGCCTCTCGCAATTGTGACTTCGCCAGTTGTCCTAACTCGGAGAGTTCTTTGCTGGCGGCTTCGCGTGTTTCGAATTCGGGGCTGCCGAGGTCGATAATCAGCAGTCGAATCTTCGCTCGCAAACCGTCCGGGACCGTGGGTGAGGGAACTCGGATTTCGACGATGTCTCGCACGGGAACCAGCGCGACGTTTTGCCCATGCCGAAACGGCAGCACGAGTTCGTGAAACTCGCCGCCGACTTGACCGCCGTCCCACAGAACGCCTTCGAATAGCGGAGCCAGCCCACTCACTTCGCCGAGTTGTACGTGACGAAGTTGATTTGGCGGAACAGGAATCTGCTGGCCGCGAGTTATGAAGTGAACGGTTTCCAAATCGATCGCGCCGACCAGCAAGTTGTCGCCTTTGAGCACGACGTGTGACTGAGTCAATGCGTCCTGATCGAACTCGGCTTGCGGCACGTCCTGAAACATGGAAAGCGTGCGAATCGCCGACGGGTGCATGGTCTGAGTACCGAACGACTTGGTGGTCAGTTTGAGCGACGCGGCTTTTATGAATCCGAACAAGCGACTGCCGTCGCGCAGCGCGACTCGGTATCCGATCGGAGCCGGTGTGGCTTCAAGCCGTTCGACTTCATCCAGCCTGAACTTGCGAGTCCCCCATGGCGTGACCAATTCAATCGGCACACTTTCGCCAGCGACCAACGCGATGCGGTCTCCATCCATCGTTTCCAAAATCGCCGTCACGTTTGAATCGTCGAGCGGTGCCGCACCCGGCAATTCTCGCATCACGAGTCGATCGATTTGATCGACCGGGAGATCGACGGCCAGTCCGGTATTCATCGTGAATTTCAAATCCTTGACATCCAGCCGCCCGGACAGAATCTCGCCGTCGCGCATGAAAACGCGACCGTAGCCTTCGACCTTGTCGGGTCGAGCGATTGCCGCCAGGTCGCTCGCCGTGATTGTTTTCGAACCGTACGCCGTTTCGAGCGACAGTTTGCCGAACGTCAGCGAGCCTCGTAGCGCGGTCGATTCACCGATGGCTAAGATGTCGGTCGGACCAGGCTCTATCCCCAAAGATTCCAAAGACGACAGAGGCAAACTGCGGTCCCAACTTCCCAGTGAACCGGGACTCATGTTGACGATCGATTTGCGAATGTCGTTGGGCAGGTCGCGAAGCAGCGATCTCGATTTGAACGGCGAAAACACGTCGTCCAGCGATTTTCCCGTGGGCAGCGTCGGCAGAACTCGCTGAGCGGCAAAGTGGACCAGCGTGGCTGTCTTCCCAGCCGGAATGCTGATGTTCCAACTCATCGTCACGTAGTAGTTCGACTGGTTCTGAATCGTCGGCAAGACATCCGACTTGCCACTTGCCAAATACAGCACGACTGCCTGTTGCTGATTCGGAGGCTGAGCCCACATCAGAAGTCCCGAGTCGCCTTTCGGCAGAGCGTTCGTGATGGGGGTGCCCTTGTTGCTGACGATCGACTGAAACTGGCTTTGCCCCAAGCGAACCTGAAGCTGAACTTGAGCGGTTGCCGGAATGCTGCCGGGGTTCGTGAGAATTTCGCAGTAGCGAATGAATGGCTGTTTCGGATCGACGCGGATGCGGCGCGTGACCAGGACTCCGTTGACCGGCTGAGTGGAAGTCAGCACCAACTCGGTTCCGTCCGAAGTCATCATCTGCGAGTTCGGGCTGAATCCGTTGTTATTGACAGTGAGCTGAAACGAAGAACTCAACGTGCTGTTCGTACCGCCTTGGACGAGGCCGTTGGATTGAAGGTCCCAACGTTGTCCGCTGCTATCAGTTCGAACATTGAAATTTGCGGGAACCAGTTGCTCAGGCGCCGGCTGAGCGTGCAACGGCAAGTTCGCCAAAAAGCACAGCCAAGTCGCGCAGGCAACGCGAAGCAAAATTCGCTGTGTCGCACGCAGTCTCGCGTCTCGATAACTCCCACGAGTCGAGCAGGCGTCATGCACATCGTCTGAAAAGAGTCGATCAATCAACGGTTTCATTTTCCGTCTCGTGAGTTGGTTCGCAGGCTGGTTTGTGAGTGGCAGGTTCGAACAGGGCAGGGCAGGGTCGGGCAGGGCAGGGTAGGGTAGGGGATTGGCGAGGTCATGAAGTAGCATCACGAAATCACGAGTCAAAACGACGGGCCGGATTGGACTGCTGTCGATAAGCCGGATGTTGAACCGGGCACGTAGTTGCTCACGCCGGCAGGAGTCTGGTAGGAATTCATGGGCGGCGCTTTCGGCGAGTTGCCTGCTGCGGCATCGTCGTCCGCATCGTCATTCGGCTTCGCCATTTTGAATTCCTCGATGTGACGCGTCGGCACGTTCCATCGCTCGCCGTGAAACGTCATTTCAAGCAACGTGCTTTCGAACCGTCCGAGCAGACGGCTGGCATCACGCAGCTCGAACGAAAACGTGACTCGCCCGTTCGTGTCGTCAGCCTTGGCGAGCGACTTGACATCGGACGTCTTGACCGTGACCTTCCCCGCCGTCGTGATCACCACGAACGACTCAGCATTCAGCGTGGCCACGACTCGGTTCTTCCCGGCGAGATACCACGTCGGGTACTCCGGAGCCGGAGGTTCGTCCGCAACTGGCGATGCTGGATTCAACTTTGGTTCGATTGGCCCAGACTCGGTCGCTGGCACCGGAACCGGACCATCGATCACGGCGGGAACTGGTACCGAGTCTGGTGTGCTCGTTGGTGGAGCAGGTGACTTTTTCGGTGGCGAATCCGGCGGCGGCGCGAACGGATTCGTCGTTGTCGGACGAGCAGGCAGCGACGTTGATCCCGCCGCCGCTGTCGGCGGATTCGCCGGTGCCGGATCAGCCGGAATCGACGGTTCATTCGGGTCGGTTGTTGGTGTTGATTCTAACGGTGCTGTTTCTTCCGGCTCGGACGGCGAAACACGGCCCAACCGGTCGATCGCCGCGACCGGAATGCTGAGTACACCCAAAGTCGGCGTTCCCACTTTCACCGCGTCGCCTTGCAGAATCGCCCAGAGTCTTGTGCCGTCGGTTAGCTCAAGCCGGTGAATCGGCAGCTCGTCCGATAGGTTGCGTTGAAGAGTAAGGATATCGGCCAATGGAATTCGCACAGGCCCCCATGTCGAGACGCCTTGGATCATCGAATCCGCAGTTGGCGTCAGAGCCAGACGATCGCCGAACTGAGTCGTTATCCACGGCGTGACCTGATCGGCCGCCTTTCCATCGCGGTCGCTGGTTTCCGTAAACAAAGCGATGATCTGATCGGCATTCAGAGAAAACACCAGCCCGGTCTCCGCCGTAAATTTCACCGCC
>JAQBZS010000196.1 GCA_027622115.1 Planctomycetota bacterium
TAGCTTTTCACCACTTTCACAAGGAGCCGCTAGATGGCAGCAGGCATCAGAGTCACGATTCGTAGTAGTGGCAGTAATCCTCGCGAATACTTTGTGGATGTCGAATCGCTGAACGATTTCTCGGGCGTGGTCCAAGTGACATGCGCGACCGGCAACGGAACGGTGCTCAATCCGAACGTGTATGTGACACCCTTCCAACCCGCAGAAGCACGGGTGCTTGCCGCCCAAGTGCATCACGAAAACGCCGCGCAGCGAGTCATGACGATCAACGCCAACGCCAACGCCAACGCCAACGGCGCTGGTGTTCAGGACAGCGACAGCGTCACCCTACCGCAAGCCACGTTTGAGCTTGAGATTTTCGAAAGCGGTACGGGGAATCCCGGCAATCAAACATACACGATTCAATTGACACCCGTGGGTGGCTTCCAAGGGATCGTGAATCTTTCCACGGCAGCGGCGAACGCCACGGTGACACCACCGCAGGTCTATGTGGGAAGTGGCGGGATGAACATGGCGCAGTGTGTGGTGGGATCCGTGACCGCCGCGCAGATGCTGACGGTGACCGGAACGTTTTCCAGTAATCAAGGAGCCTTGTCGGTTTCCGACTCGATCAATCTGATTGCCGCCAACCTCTCGGTCGAGCTGCAAAGCGGCATTCCGTTCATCACGGGCGGCGAAACGTTGCACATTACGGTCCAGGGCTCGAACGGATTCGTGGGGGTCGTCGCGTTGGAATGCATCACCAACAACGGCACGGTCTTTGACCAGTCGTTGGTCTTGCCGATCAATGGGAGTGCGACCACGATTTGTTTGGCGGCCATGGTGACCACCCAGCAAGAGTTGAAGATTCGCGCGACGCCCGCCAACGGACTGCCGGCAGTGACGGAATCCATTTTGCTCAAGCCGGCCGTGTTCAATGTCGAGATTCAAGAAGACTCGGTTTTGGCGGGAGAAATCGTCACGATCGACGTCCTGTCGGACGGCTTCTTCCAAGGTCTGGTCACATTGTCGCTGCCCAACGGCGGCGGAACGTTGGTCGACCAAGCGGTCTACATCACGCCGACGATTCCCGGCAGCACGACGTGCGAAACCAATGAATCGAATGATGACTACATTCTCACGGTTCGCGGCACCTACCAGGGATTGCTTCCGGACGAGGACCAAGTTTCCGTCATCTCTGGAATGATGCCGAACGTAGGTTTCGATCAAATCGCGGGGAAGAAGAACAAGAAGCAAAAACTGAACCCCAAATAACGAGCCGATTTTCAATCGATTGCCGATCGAACCTACCGAACCCGGTCACTCAGTGGCCGGGTTCTTTTTGTTTGCCCAGCGAAGCTGGCAAACCCCGTCGGACGAGGCGTGCCCGGTTTCGGCTGCTCGATGTGATTCTCGCAGTCGAAGCCGGATTCGCTGAAGTCGTCGCCCGCCTGAATATTATCAGACCCACAACCAGCGAGTGACTACGGCTGGATTGGCAACTTGAAATTCAGTTCCTGGCGACCACGGCGCACATTGACGGACACGCGGTCGCCTGACTTCTTCGACGTCACGACGTAAGCGTGCAGGTCCTGCTCGGACTTCAAGTTCGTGCGGGAATCGAATTCGGTGATGATGTCGCCTTGCTTGATTCCTAGTCGGTGAGCCGTGCCGTGCGGGCCGTACTTGCCTGCGTGTTTCACTCGCAGTGCCATCGTGTCTCGGGCAAGCCTCAATTCACGCCGTGCCGCGTCGGGAAGAGTTTCCAGCAGTAGACCGCCGGTCGCGATGCGACGCAGTCCCCACGAAGTGACTCGCCACGACAGGTCGCCGCTTCGCCGCCAGCCGTCCTCGAGATTCAACGTCAGGTCTTGGGTTCGACTGCTGCGTTTGACGGAGAGCGAGACTTTACTTCCAGCCGGATCAACGTTGTGCAACACCCACTGCACATCCGCGATGGAGAGCATCGGCTGACCGTTGAATGACTCGATCACATCTCCGCTCTTGAGTCCTGCGGCAGCCGCCGGGGAGTCTGACTTCACGTTCTTCACGGTCGCCATTTCATTCGGGTCGAGCGTCAGTCCGATGGACTTCGGATGTGGATACGGCCAGAGCACTTTGTCGGGAATTGGCTTTTTGGCACTCCAGTAGAACTCGCGCTGAGCGTCGCCGATCTGGTGACAGTGGATGCAGCTTTTGACCACGTCGCCTTCGTAGTTCAACTTGTCCGTGAACTTCGCTTTCAGCGACGGGTACAGTTCGGGCGACGCGACTTCCAACGGCTGGCCTCGCTTACCGGCCAGCGAATCTTTGACAGTGTCGTAATCGTCGTGCAGATCGAGCGTCTTCTGTAGCGCTTTTGCGAGCCCTTTCAACGAGACGTCACCCAGCCACTCGGTACGGTGCGAGCGTGTGCCGAAACGGCCGTAGATCGTCTTGTCCGCGTTGAGAAAGAACACGCCGAACGATTGATCGGTGTCGAACTGAAACAGGCTCAGGTCCAGCCCGTTGGTCGACACTTGCCGGGCACAGACAAACTTTTCGAGCAGCGGCCGGATGACTGGATGTGTGTCGACAAGTTCATCGTCGAGCTTCACGCATTCGTGGCACGGCAGGCAGCGCAGGACAACCACGATCGGTTTGCCGGTTCGCTTTGCTTCCGCGAACGCTTTGGGCAGATCGTTGTAAATCCAGAACCCGGCGGCTTCGACTTTCTTGCGGTCGCCTCGGACGACTTCGTCTCGTGTTTGAGCCATCACGTTGGATACCTGGCACAACGTGACCAGAAGGCAGATCAGTAGTCGCATGGAATGCTCCTCAAAAGTGGGTCAATGAATGTTGTCGATTCTCGACGTGGGGTGACGGACCAAGCGGTTCGTTTAACCCGTAGGCGCAGGCCGTTTGGGGCTACGATGCCACGCTCAAACGACCTGCGCCTACGGCTACGGGTTAAACGCCGCCGATTACCGTTCCGTTGCGGACCAGCATGACGGGGCGACCGCTGGCTGTCCGGAACTCCCGACTCGGGTCAATCCCAATGTGGTCATAAAACGTGGCGGCCAAGTCGTCGGGCGAATAACCATCGCCAGCTGGTTCGGCGGCTTTGTCATCGCTGGCTCCAACGGCTCGTCCGCCCTGTATCTCGCCGCCCGCCAGCAGCGCCACGCTGGCTCGCGCCCAGTGGTCACGTCCGGCTCCGCCATTCACTTTCGGCGTGCGACCGAACTCGCCCGAGGCGAGCACGACCGTCGATGAAAGCCGCCCGCGATCTTGCAGCCGATCCAGCAGCGCCGAGTATCCCAGGTCGAACTCCGGTAACAACGTGCCGCGCATTTCCTTGAAGTTATCTTTGTGCGTGTCCCAGCCGTCGACGATCACCGTGACGAATCGCACGCCGGCTTCAATCAGGCGGCAGGCCAACAAAAGGCTCTGTCCGGTTTCGCCCGTGCCGAAGCGATCAACGACGGTCTTCGATTCCTGCGACAGTTCAAACGCCTGTCGCGTCCGCGGCGAGCCGATGATGTTGTGAGCCTGTTGCGAGAAGCGATCGAGCCCACGTACTTCTTCATCGAGCCCTTCGTATTGAGCGAACAGATTGTCGACGTCGTCGGCAAGTTTGCGTCGCCGGTTGAAGCCGTCGATCGACAGGCCGTCGCTCAGCGTGATGCCTCGAACGCTGAAAGGCCGATTCGCTCGAGGCTTCTCGCCGGTAGCCAGCGCACCGTATTGCGTGCCGAGATAACCCGGCCCTTCGAGGTCTTCATCGATCGCCACGTGAGTCGGCACATCCTCAGCCGCCGGAAGCGTGCGACTGGCGACAGCACCGAACGACGGAAACTTCAGCGTCGGAATCGGCCGGTTGCCGGTGACGACGTACCGCATGCCGATGCCGTGATCCGCGAGGTTGTGTGTCAAGCCGCGAATGATCGAGAAACGATCCGCTCGCTGCGCCAGCTGCGGCATGTGTTCGCAGATTTCGACTCCAGTCGCCTGCGTGGCGATCGGTCGGAACTCGCCGCGATATTCAGACGGAGCATTCGGCTTCAGGTCAAACGAGTCCTGATGCGATGGACCGCCTTTCAAGCAGATCAAGATCGCCGAGCGACCTGCGTCTTGCTGAGAAGGGTCCGCTGCCTGCAGACGGAGCAGTTGCGACAGTGACAAGCCGGCCCCAAGGACACCGGCTTTCAGAACAGTGCGGCGAGTAAGTTGAGTCATGGTTTCAGATGATCCTGTCAAAAGGATTCAAAAAAACTCAGTGGTTCAGAATGAATTCTTTGCTGTTGATGAGCGACCACAACAGGTCGCGAAGGCCTTCTGTGATGGACGCGGACTCGGTCAGATATTCCTGTGCTCGCTTGGCCTCTTTCTCACTCGGCAGTCGGCTGACGGTTCGCAAGTAGGCGTCACGAATCAACTGCCGCTCGTCGGGCGAATCAGCGGTGGCGATCTGTTTCAGCCAGCCGGCATCGGCCAGCCGAGCGTGAATCAGTGGGTCGTTTTGCAGGAAGATCGATTGCAGTAACGACGGCGTGTTGTTCCGCTCGCAGTCACACGCCACGAGCCGTTCCGGCTGTCCGAAGACTCGCTGCGTATAAGTGCCCGCCATGCGCGTGGCCAGATGTCCGATCGCGCGACGGTCGAGCCGTTCGCGAACCTGCACCAGATCGGCGTCCGCAGCCGTGACTTGTTTCAACGCGTCGTAAATCACTTCGGCCGGCAAGCGTCGCGGAATCGCTCGGCTGTAGTGACGGCGGTCGCGAGCGTTGGTCTCGTTCGGTCGCCAGTCACGCTGATAGGTATCGCTGCGAGTGATCTCGCGATGCAGCCACTTCATGTCATAACCGGAGTCGACAAAGCCCCGACTCAAATGATCCAGCAACGGCCGATTGGACGGCGGGTTGGCCAGGTTCAGGTCGTCGACGGGATCGATCAGACCGACATGAAAATAGTTGGCCCAGACTCGATTCACGAAGGCTCGTGCGAAGTACGGATTGTCGCGTTCACGCATCCACTGCATCACGGCGGTGCGCGGATCACTGCCGCGAGGAATGTCGACGCGCGTCCCCAGCACGTCGGTGGTTCCGTGCGGGCTGCGGGCTTCGTTGAAGTAGAATTCGCGCCAACCGACCGTGCGGCCTTCAGCGGCCAGCGCGGCTGCTTCTTGAGTCACCTGGCCGCGTTGATTGCCGTTCAATGGCTGGCCGGTCGACTTCAGCAGTCGCTCGAAATCACCTTTCGCGGAATCACGGATGCCGTAGTCAAACGCCGCGAAGAGTTTTGTGAACTGCTGGAAGTCGCTCTGAGTCCAGCGGTCGTACGGGTGCTTGTGGCATTGAGCACACTGCAATCGCACACCGAGAAAACTGTGAGCAAACGCGAGCGCCCGGTCTTCCGGTTTCTCGACCGTCCGCCGAGTCCAGTAATGCGGCATGGTCGGCCGCTTCGCGAAGTCGGCGGGATCCTCTTCGCGCAAGTACGACGACATCTGCTTCGCATAGTCCGCGTAGTCCTGATCGTCGCTCCGACTGGTGGCGAGCACGATGCCGGCAACGAGTTCATCGAACGGCGTGTTGTCGGCAACTCGGCGATAAATCCACGCGTACCACTGGCGAGCTAATTCGTGCCCGATGCGGCCGTCCTGCTGACGAAACGGATTGTTGCCCGTCATGTCACACAAGCGGTTCGCCCACCACGCCGCATACGCCGGAGACTTCAAAAGCTGCTCGATCAAGCGATCGCGTTTGTCCGCTGAGTCATCCGCGAGGAAGGCGAGCACTTCGCTCGGAGTCGGCAGCGTGCCGGTCAGGTCGATGCTCACTCGACGCAGAAAGTCTTCGTCACTGCACACCGCCGACGGCACGATTCCAAGACGCCTCAGTTTCGCAACAACCAGTCGATCAACTTCCGTGCGTGCCGTGACCTGCGGGTAGGCGTCGCCGGTTCGGTCGGTGGTCGGGATCAACACGGGCAACGCGATGACTCCGTTGTCGTACGAAACAACGATGTGCGTATCGCCTCGGCCGGTGGCTTTGATGTGCCCGCTGGCATCAACGGCCGCAATGGAATCGTCGCGCGATTCGATCCGACACAGACACGTGACGTCTTCGACCGAACCGTCTTGCCAATGCGCCGTCACGCGAAACGGCTGCGAAAATCCTGGTCGGGCGAAGACGATCTCGGACGGCTCGACTTCCAGCGACTTCAGTTGTGCTGTCGAAGCGATTCGAGCACCGGCCGCGATCCACCGTTCAAGCAAACGATGCTGCCAAGACTCTGCGGTCAGACGCCGACCGCCTTCGTGCTCGACGACTTTGGTTGGTTTTTGCAGCAGCAGACTCTCGTCCGGTTTCGTCACGTTGATCCGCGAGCGGATCGCTTTGTGGTCCTTCTGAAAGTCGTAGCCGAACAGCGAAAGCTGAAAGCCGCCCTGTCCTTGAAACGAACCGTGGCACGCTCGCCCGTTGCATCCGAGCCGGCCGAGTAACGGACTGACATGCCGTTGAAAATCGGGCGTCTCAGATGCGTTGCTGTCGGCGAAACGAACAGACGCAGGCGGGAATGTTTCGCCGGCAGTCGCGGTGACGCACGATGCGATCAGACACGTGAAGAGGAATCGATTCATACTCGTGCTCACTCCGCTTTCTTGAGCCATTCACCGGGGAACTTCAGCGACTTGCCTCGGACGTGGAACGCTTCGACTTCGATGCGAGTGCCGACGTCCAGAACAAGCAACGTGTCGAGGAACTTGCCCGAGATGCCTTCAACGCTGATCGGCTGACCCTTCGACTTCTCGGGAGCCGGAGCTTTGTTCGCCTTCCAGACGCGTTTCACTTTTCCCATCTTGAAGACCAGCGTGCCCTTCTCGACGTCTTTGCTCACCAACTCACCGATCAGGATGCCGCGGAAGCCCTGCAAACCGGCCGGCGAATCCGAGTCGCCTTGTTCACCTTCTTCACGTTCAGTCCGCAGTGCTTCACGATCCGCGTTCGGTTTTTCTTCTTCGATCTCAACCCTCTTCAGTTCCTCGCCGAGAAACTTCAGGCCGTCGCCGCGAACGTGCTTGACCTCGATCTGCACGCCGTCGTTTTCCTTCAGCGTCAGCAACACGTCCAGGAACTTGCCAAACACACCATCGATCTTCAGCGTGCGACCTTCGGCGCTTTTCGGGTTGCTGGCTTTATTGTTCCGCCAGACCTTGTCGACCTTGACGATCTTTAGCGTCAGTTCGCCCTGCTCGACATCTTTGCCCACCAGTCGACCGATGACGCGACCGCTGAGCCCGAAGAGTTCCGGTGGCGCTTTCGTCAGATCGCCGACTGGCACCGCTGTCCGGTCAGCGGCTTTGCGGAGGCGGACGTCCATCACGCGTTTGCCTTCCGGCATCGCCCATGTCACCGCCACTTCATCACCGACGCGAACCGTCCCGATCTTCTTCACGACTTCGCGATCCGGTCCGCCTCCGTCCGCGGGATTGCCACCGCGCCAGGGCGCTCGAAGCTTGACCTTATGTTTGCCTTCGGTCTGAACTTCCAGCCAAGCATCACCGAGCGAGGTGATGATGCCTTCCAGTACGCCTTCCCCGTCGATGTCGCGAATTCGTCGACGCTCGCCATCTTGCACCCAGGCAATGGTGACCTTGTCGCCTTTGAGCAGTTGGCCGGCTTCGTGAATCGTCAGCTTGTTATCGCCGACGTGAAATGTCGTCGACTCGCCGTCTTTGGCTTTCAGTGTCACGGTGGAATCGGTGGTCGACGTCACCTCGCCGGAAGTCTTCCGGCTTTCCACTTCATCGGCGAAGACTTGGCTGGATCCAGACTGCAACAAGACCGTCCCGCCGCCGAGTTCACACAGCACGGCACCCGACAACACAGCCACCGTGACAACAACTTTCTTGACGCGATTCATACTCAAATCTCCTGGCATCCCATTGGGGTATTCGACAGTGGTTTCAAACTCTGTTCCTTTGACGCTGACCAGCCCAAGCGGCGTCCGCACAAGAAAGCGACCGTGGTCCGGCGCTATCCGAGCCCGCATGCTGCCTTGATGTAGCTCGATCACCTCGCGATGTGGCGCTCCGTGTACGGTCAATTCCGTGTGAGCATCCAACTCCAACTGGCAGTAACTGCCCAGTTCCATCTGGGCTCCGTGACCACCAGAAACAATCCGGTCGCCGCGTTCGATCTGTTCGCGATTCTGCGGGTCAGCGACGCCCAGCACGCGATAGTCACCATGGGCGGTTGGTCCCGCGTACGAATTGCCGGATGAGTCCGGCCAGAACGTCCCGGCGACGATCAGCAGAATGGCCATCACGACTACGGCTGGCATCCACATCCGCCGCGCGGTCGCAGCTGGCACGACACTCGCCTTTCGTTCGACGGACTTCCCAGGCCGTCGAACGCGCATCGACGGAAGTCCGTCGTCCGTCGAACCAATGTCCTCGCTCGTAACCTCGACATGCTTCTCACGCAGAATCGCGCGAGCCAACAGCCGATCGCGCGACAGCTCGACCACATCGTCATCCTGCGAATGGCCGACGAGTGTGAACTCGAACTGCATCCACCGCCGCGCCTGCTCGCGATGCTCGTCGTCTGACAAAGCCGCTTGTAGTTCGGCTGCGTCGCTTGAAGAAACAGCCTCGCCATCCAGCACTCGACCGAGAATCTCACGCCAGTCATTCATTCGACGGCCCCCCGTGCAAACGCCAGTTCAGTCGTTCCCGAATCCGAAACAGCCGAACCCGCGCCGTCCGCACGTTGATCTCGTGTCGCTGTGCGATCTCCGTAATCGGCAAACCGTCCTCATAGCGGGCTCGCACAATGCGGCGTTCGTCGTCGGAGAGTTTCTCGAGACAACTCGCCAGCGCCGTCTCCCGCTCGGAGCGAAGTTCATCGGACGCACTGTCCACCTCTTCCGCCAGTCGGCAAAGCTGATCAGCCAGTTCGACGGGCAGCCGACGATTCTTCCGCCACCACTCGCGGACCAGGTTCCGGACAACGCCGCGCAGCCACAGCCCCGGATCGTCGATCGGCCGTTTCTCGACCATTCGATCAAACGCCAACAAAAACGCCTGATGCGTGAGATCCTCAGCTTCCGCCGACCCGCGAGTGAGCGTCACCACGTACTGCCAGACAGACCGGTAGTGGGCATCGACGAGATTCTGAAATTCTCGTTGTCGATCGGATGAAGTCGAATTGTTATGAGATTCGGTCATTGATCACCGAGGCTCGCTCGCGCGAAACGCCTCGTTCGGTCTGTCAGACAAGTTTCGTAGCGGCCACAAACACCGCAGTCGCCAAGTAATGTGATTCATCCCGCTCGAACGTTTCACAGTTTTTCCAAATTGGCCACATTCTTTCACAGCCGTCTGAGGCAGTCGCTCTACTTTCGCATTTCGAAACGCGACTATTCCCAACTTCATGCAAAGTGTTGCAGCGGAAGTCATGAGACTTTCGTCGATCCCCAACTGTCCACAACGGAAGTCAGCATCTGCAATGCGATCGACATTAATCATCTGGCTGTTGACGTTGTCAGCCGTGGCACTCGGCGAAGACTGGCCGCAGTTCCGTGGCCCGACTGGACTCGGCTTTTCGAAGGACGCCGGCTTGCCGATCAAGTGGGGCGGAGCAGACGCGGAAAAC
>JAQBZS010000197.1 GCA_027622115.1 Planctomycetota bacterium
CTACAACAAACCTCGGCATTCACACCCAGAAACGGAAGAACCCCCATTTCTTGATCACGTCTTTACGAGTTACTAATGATTTATGTCTCTTGCGAGTTTGAAACTCCAATCGGTCGCTCGGACTACAGCGACTATGTCCGTTCCTTGCGACTTGACGTTTCCGGCTGTGATGACGATGGGAACCGCATTCTGCTTGGACGGATTGCCGCCGATCAAGTCTTGGTCGGTGATGCTCAGGCCGAAGGGATGCCACTGTTCGACGTTTGCGATCAGGATTCCGGAGGGCTGCATGAAACCTATGTGGCCCTGTTTGACGAACAAGGTGAATTCCAACCCGAACTGGACATTGAAGATCCCGCCGACTCACTGATCTTCGTTTGGCGGGCAGTCCTGCATTCCCGGCTTCGCCCGTATCTTCAGGGTGTGATCGAAACCATTGGTACACTGTTCGGCAACCATTGCGTCCTGGGCATGTGGCACCGCACGACCGACCTGTCCGACACCGAATTGGCCACACTTGGATTTCGTCGAATTGCAGGAAGCAAATTGATCTATCGGCTTTCGGCGCTGAGATCAGACTTCACTGACGATCATCCCTGCGGCATGGAGGTTCCGCTGGAATTCGAAGCCAAGAAGTCAGATGCAGCATGGGTGTTGGCAGAATGGAAGAAAGGCGATCCTCGTGCGCCGAGCAGGTGATTGACCGAGACATCGAGTCACGATTTCTTGAACAGCCCGTTCTGAAACTCTCGAATCAGCGACGTTTGGCTGACTTCATTCCGGCGAGCAAGAGCTTGGCGGAGATGATCGAGCGGAAATCCCGGAAGTGCGACGGATTCGGCGTGCTCGACATATTCGCCGTCTTCGAGTCGCAGAACAGTCAGTGTTTCTTTTCGCCAACGCCACACTTCCGGCACGCCCAATGCCTCGTAAATCGGGATCTTGGGCACGGATGAGCGAGTGTGGTCCACTTCCACCGCCAAATCGGGAGGCAGTTGCTCGACGTCGATTTGAGCCTGCCCCATGACCTCGGCAGCGTGCCGGATGTAATAGCTCTGATCTCCTTCCAGCCCCTTTTCCACCAACTTGCTGCGGAGAGTCATCGACCCCGAGGGCTGGATGTCAATGTTGTGGTGAATCTGCCAGACGGTGATCAGATTGTGAATTAAGAACGAAACTGACTCGTGGAAGAACGATAAGGTCATGATTTCCAACACCCCGTCACTGTACGTCATTCGCGAGCCGTCATTCTCAGGGTCGTCGCGGTAGCGGACGTAATCGTCCCAGGTGACGCCGTGCAGCACGGTGGCGTGCTCAGCCGGAGCAATGGTTGGCATGCTTGCGGTCGACATGGCAAATTCCCAGCGATGTAACTCAGTCAGAACCCTTGCAGCATAATCAACGCGAGTCATGGGATGTAGGCGTGTTGGACTGGCCTCGTGCATGTTTGACGATGGCACGATCAAAGCCTTGGTCAGCGACCGTCCGGAACTTTCCAAGTCAACACATCCGAGTCGTGTTGCGTGGAGATGACAAAGCGGCCACTCGGCGAAAACCGCACGCTCAGGGGTTGCGTCAGGCCCGACGCCAGTACCTGGCTCGTAGCCGTCTTGAGATCCCACATGCGAATCGTGCCGTCGTAGCTTGTCGACACCAATTGGCGATTGTTCGGACCGAAGCCAAGGCTGGTCACGAGGTTGTCGTGGCCACGGAATGTCTGTCGTTCTGTCTTGCTTGCGACGTCCCACAGTTTTAGCGTGCCATCGTGACTTGCGGACGCCAGCGTCTTGCCGTCCGGCGAAAACTGAACATCAACAATCAAGTGGCTGTGTCCCTGAAGCGTGGCAAACGGTCGCTCGTTGGACTTGGTCCACAGCTTGATCAAACCGTCTTGCCCGCAAGACGCAAACTGGTCGTTGCTCGGCGCGGCGGCAACCGATGCGACGCCGTCTCGATGTGCCGAGATTATCTGTGGGGGTCGACCGGAGGCCGTCGACCAGCGTCGCACCGTGCCATCCTCTCCGCACGACACAAGATGCCGGCCATCCGCCTCGAACATCACGCGGTACACATCGCCCGTGTGCCCAAGCAACGTTGCGGTCTCCTTGCCCGATTCGACATCCCAGAGTTTGATCGCTCCGTCGGAAGCGGACGCCACCGTTTTTCCGTCGCTGCTAAAGGCGACGTCGAACACGATTCCCGTGTGACCACTCAACGTCTGAGTCGTCTTGCCGGACTTGAGGTCCCACAGTTTGAGCGTACGATCCGCGCTCGCCGTTGCCAGCTTGAGATTGTCCGGTGAAAACACGACCGACCGCACGTAGCCCTGATGTCCCTTCAACGTGCGGCCCGGCTTGCCGGACTGTGCGTCCCAGAGCCGAATTGACATGTCGTGACTCGCCGAAGCCAACGTTCCGCCATCGCCCGAAAACACGACCCGATAAACCTCGGCCGTGTGTCCCTTCAACGAGGACTTGGGTTTGCCGTCGGTTGCGTCCCACGTCTTGACCAGTTGGTCCGCGCCCGCCGAAGCGATGGTCTTGCCGTCGCGTGAAAACGCAGCCGAATACGCTGCCCCTGCGTGAGCTTTCACGGACAGGATTTCGCTGCCGGTTTTCGCGTCCCAAACTTTGACCAACCCATCGGCACTCGCGCTGACCAGCCGCTGACCATCCGCCGAGTACGCGATGCACAACACATCGTCGGCGTGGCCCTGAATCACGCATGCTGGTTTCGGGCGATCGGCGTTGGCGGAACCGTCTTCTGACGCGAGCTGATGGGAATCCCACAATTTGATCGAATGATCATCGCCGACCGTCGCAAACATGCCACCGTCGGGCGACCGGTCCATTGCTCGCACGACTGCCGAATGTGCCGCGAGCGTGCTGGGACGCCGCTCGTTCGAGATGTCCCACAAGCAAATCGTGCCGTCGCGTCCGGCCGAACACAACGTTCCATCGGACAGGAAACACACGCGATTCACGTCGCCGACATGTCCATGCAGCGTGGCTTGCTCACGGCCATTCGCGACATTCCAGACGATGACGCGTTCGTCGGCACCGCATGAAACCAACACGGATCCGTCCAGGGAGAAGGCGATATCTCGGACGTAGCCATCGTGCCCCGCGAGCACTTGCAATGGCTTGTGAGACTCGGCCTCCCACAATCGCACCGTCCCGTCGAACCCGGCCGACGTGATGGTCTTGCCATCGGGGGAATAAATCGCCCGCGAGACATATCCGTGGTGTCCCTGGAGTTTCGCGGTTGGCGGCTGCGGTGCCGCAGGCTGTTTCTCCGCGTGACGTGGCTCGCGCGAGCCATTGAATTGCGTGAGAGATTCCGGCGGAGTCAAGTCGTGTAGCGGTTTGCCATCCAGGCCGTTGAAGAGTCTCACCGTGCCGCGTCGGCCTCCGATGGCGACCACCGCCCGATCATTGCTGGCTGCCGCCGCATAGCGATAGTCGGCCCGCGGTTCGCCAAACGACTGGACCGATCTCCCGCGAAAATACGGCTTGGCGTAGTTGCCCGTGCGCATCTCTTTTTCCAAGTGCCAATCCGCAACAGGTTCGTCGCCGTTGCATGTCAGCAAATGCGTCGACCGGCCAATGAACTGGACTCGGCTGACTTGCTTGGAATGCTCCAGCCAGACGGTCGAGATCGCACCGCCGCCACGGTTGATGCGCGTGAGTTGCTCACCCGTTTGCAAATCCCACAAACGGACTTTCTTATCCGCACCGGCGCTGGCGAGCAATCTGCCGTCGGCCTGCCAGGCCACGTCGAGCACGTGATGGGTGTGACCGTCCAACGTCCGCAACCGCCGGCCGTCGGGAAACGAAAACAGGTTGATCGACAAATCCGCGCCGCAGGTGGCCAACATCCGGCCGTCGGGGCTGAATCGAACGCCGTACACGGTGTCGCTGTGCCCATCCGGAATCTCAAGCACCACGCTGCCGGTTGCGGCATCGAGGACCTTGATTTCGCCGGAGACCGTCGGTGCCCCGCCGACCGCTGCCACGTATCGTCCGTCTGGAGAAAAATCCAACGCCACGACTCGATGCGCAAAGCCGGAATTCACAAATAACGGCTGTCCCGTGCGAAGAGACGACACTACGACTTCAGCAAAACTACCGCTCGCCACGCTGCCGCTATCCGGACTAATGGCAAGTGCCTCGACAACCGACGCATGAGCGGCGGAGTTGCCGACAATCGGCGGTGTCGATTCTCCGGCGCGTCCCCGCCGAAGCGAGCCCAGATATTTGCCGCTTACCGGTTGATAGATGTGAATCTGATTCGCTCGACCGCTGACGACGATCGATTTATCCGCCGCCAACGCGATCGCGCGTACGATTTGGACGGACTTCGGCAAAGGTCGAAAGGTAATTGGTGCAGGAGTCGTCGGTGCTGTTGCCCCTTGATCGATCCACAACTTCACGAGAGCCAATTCGCGAGGCGTGAACGGTATCGCATCCTGTTCATCGGGCGGCGGCATGAACGGCTCGGCATTTCGTCCGACCGACTGGACGAAAGAGCTGCGGCTGGATGCGCCCGGTTGGATGACCGCGCCGCTGTCTCCGCCTTTCATTAGATTCGCGAACGACCCCAAATCCAAACCGCCCTTCTGCACATTACCGCTGTGACAGACGAAACACTTCTTCTGGAGAATCGGGCGGATGTCTTTGCCGAATGAAACTTTCGTGTCATCCGGCAACTTGATGACTTGAACGGGAGCGGGTGGCGCGGCGAGCACATCGACGCTCGTCCCGATCACAAAACAGCAGATCAACCCCGGAAGCCAAAGGATGAGTTTCATGGGACGCCCGGATCGAAGGAGACTTTTGAAAACGTGGTGACGGCAGATGCGCGCTTCGTACGGCGACTGCAACAGAAGAACTTTACACTCTTCGTATTGCCGAAGAAGCGATAATCAAGTTCGTCGCAGAACGGACAATCACCCCTCGCCGTGTCGCCTCTCAGCAGCCAATTTCGGAAGGCCGCAAGCGAGAACGACGTCGAGGAATGGATCGGCTGTTTGCCACGGTGCGGGATATTGCGTTACGCATGGGTGTGGAAACCGTCTTGGCGGACCAATACTCCAATGCCAAGTGGATTCGCGTCGAAGTCTCGGCTTTGCCCACCGAGTACTACCATGTCCGTGACGTGGAAAAACCGTTTGGTCTCGCTTCGATTCAGGCGATGGTTGAGGAGTGACTGGATGAACCGGTTGGCGTCCGGGAAGAGATTCAGGCTTACAACTTGATGCTGATGGACTTGATGCCGATGGACCAGGGATTACAACCCCGCTACAAACACGCCGGATTGCTCTTGGGCACACCGCCCGACAACCGGCCCCCCATTCCTGGGCCGTGACATCGGCGGCATTCCGAAATGCACGGCTTCGTGTCTCCGAATCGACTTTTTTGTACCTCGAAGCTCTCTCAAAAAGCGGGACAGGCACCCACATGTTGAATTTCGGAATTGCATTGGCACAACATGTGGGAGCCAGTCCCGGTTTTTCAGAGAGCACCTAGATTCTCACCGCTTGAACAGAATTGGCCGCGACAATGCCGCGATACGAACCAAAACGCATCGAACCCAAGTGGCAGTCCTTTTGGGATCAACATCAAACATTTCGGGTCGAGAACAGCCAAGTCGGTGACCACGACGAAAAGTTGTATGTGCTGGACATGTTTCCGTATCCCTCGGGAAACGGCCTGCATGTGGGGCATCCCGAAGGCTACACGGCGACCGATATCGTCTGCCGCTACAACCGCATGCTCGGCAAGCAAGTGCTACATCCGATGGGTTGGGACGCGTTTGGATTGCCGGCCGAAGAACACGCAATCCAAACCGGCACGCATCCCGCCGTCACCACCGACAAGAATATCGATACCTTTCGACGCCAGCTCAAAATGCTGGGTTTCAGTTACGACTGGAGTCGCGAGTTCGCCACCACCGACGCGGACTACTATCGCTGGACACAGTGGATTTTCTTGCAACTGTTCGACACGTGGTACGACTCGGAATTCACGTGGACCGGTCCCGACTGCGTCGAGCGCACCGGCAAGGGGCGGCCAATCGCGGAACTCCCCATCCCGGCGCATGTCGCGGCGGAAGGCGCCGAGGCCGCTCGGCGTTATCAGGATTCCAAGCGGCTGGCGTATCAGCACGAAGCCCCCGTGAATTGGTGCCCCGCATTGGGAACGGTGCTGGCCAACGAGGAAGTGCAGGACGGTAAGAGCGATCGCGGTGGGCATCCCGTCGAACGCTTCCCGCTGCGGCAATGGATGCTGCGGATCACGGCCTACGGAGACCGCTTGATCCACGAGCTGGAAAATCTGAATTGGCCCGAGTCCATCAAGGACATGCAACGCAACTGGATCGGCCGCTCCACGGGTGCCGAGGTGGATTTCTACATCGGGGACGATGCGGATGCGTGGAAAGCGACTCGTCAAGGCTCGGGCTTTCCGGAACAACCCGGCGAAGACGTGCTGCGTGTTTACACGACTCGGCCGGACACGCTCTACGGCGCGACTTACATGGTGCTAGCGCCGGAGCATCCGTTTGTCGACCGACTCACAACGTCCGACCAAAAAGCAGCCGTTGATACATATGTGCGACAGGCCACGCTCAAAAGTGACTTGGACCGCACGGATCTCGCCAAAAGCAAGACGGGCGTGTTCACCGGCAGTTTCGCCACCAATCCCGTCAACGGCGAACGAGTCCCGATCTGGATCGCGGATTACGTGCTGATCAGCTACGGCACCGGAGCCATCATGGCCGTTCCCGCGCACGATCTACGCGACTGGGAATTCGCCGTCACGTTCGACATTCCGATCATCCAAGTCGTCCAGGCACCCGACGGCTATCAACACAGCAAGGACGAATTGGCGTTGGCTCGCGAAGTCGATGGCACGCAGCACGTTCCATTTGCGGGCAAGGGCACGGTTGTCAATTCGGACAAGTACAACGGGCTGTCCACGGACGAATTCAAAGCCACGATCACCGAATGGCTGAGCGACGGCGGACTCGGGCACGGGGCCGTGAATTATCGCCTGCGCGATTGGCTCTTCAGTCGACAACGCTACTGGGGAGAACCGTTCCCGATCTGGCATGAACTTGATGCCGACGGAAATCAAACGGGGTTGTTGCGCGCCGACTCGCACGAAGATTTGCCGGTGCGACTGCCGGAAATGGAAAAGTTCAAACCCACCGGCACGCCGGAACCGATGCTCAGCACGGCTCCGGAATCGTGGCTGTTCAAGACCGCGTCGGACGGCACGAAACTCAAACGCGAAACCAACACCATGCCGCAATGGGCCGGATCGTGCTGGTACTATCTGCGATTCGCCGACCCGAAGAACGAGCAGTGCTTTCTCGATCCCAACATCGAGAAGAAATGGTTGCCGGTGGACTTGTACGTTGGCGGTGCCGAGCATGCGGTGTTGCATTTGCTCTATTCGCGCTTCTGGCACAAGGTGCTGTTCGATCGCGGACACGTCACCACATGCGAGCCGTTTCAACGTCTGGTGAACCAAGGCATGATCCTCGGCGAAACCGAGTACACCGGGTTTCAAACCGACGATGGTCGTTGTGTTTCGTCCAACAGCGTGAGCGAGCAAACCGCCGACGATGGCTCGACCGCGATGATTGAACAGGCAACGGGCACTGCGGTCACCGCGAGCAAATTGCAAGTCGACCAAGTTGAGAAGAAGGGCGACAACTTCGTGTTGGCGTCTGACAAGTCGGTGGTTGTCGATGCCCGCGCGTTCAAAATGTCCAAGAGTCGCGGCAACGTGATCAACCCCGACGATGTCGTGAATTTGTACGGCGCGGATTCGCTGCGTTTGTACGAGATGTTCATGGGGCCGCTGGAACAGGTGAAGCCTTGGAACATGAGCGGTGTCGAAGGCATCAGCCGATTTCTCGGGCGAGTCTGGCGGATGATCACGGACGAGAACGCCGACGAAGCGGTTGTCAGCCCGACGATCCAGGACGTCGAATTGGACGCCGATCAATCACGGTTGCTGCACAAGACGATCAAGGCCGTGACGGGCGACATCGAAAAGTTGAGCTTCAACACGGCGATCAGCCGCATGATGGAATTCACCAACGAATTCACCGGAGCCAAAATCCGTCCCAGGTCCGCGATGGAGCCGTTCGTCTTGTTGCTGGCGCCGTTCGCTCCGCATTTGGCCGAGGAATTGTGGAGCCTGCTCGGTCACGACAGCACGTTGGCATACGAAGCGTGGCCGCCGTTCGATGACGCCAAGATTGCGGAAGCGGAGATCGAAGTTCCGGTCCAAGTGAACGGCAAGCTGCGAGCCAAAATCAAGGTTCCGGCGGATGCGAAGCAAGCCGCCCTGCAAGCGGCGGCCGAAGCGGACGATGCCATTCAAGCTCAAATCGCCGGCAAGCACGTGGTGAAGGTGGTTGTCATTCCCGGTCGAATGGTGAATTTCGTGGTTAAGGGGTAACGCGGATTCAGTTCGAAAGACGGAATTCGCCTCAAGCTATTCTCGTCTCGCGCGCATTTTCGTGGCCAGCGTCGTATTACAAGTCCGCGATAGCCCCCACGAATTCAGGACGACCACGAATTCGTGGTCGTCCTGAATTCGTGGGGAAACTCAAAACAAGACCCAGATTGATAGTCGGCGGAGCCACGTCGTTTAATTTAACCGGGGAATGTGCCGTCGGCGATTAAGCCGTCTCGCATATGAATCTGACGTTTGGCTTCCTCGGCGATGTCCGGTTCGTGTGTCACCATGATGATCGTGCGGCCCTCTTTGTTGAGGTGGTGCAGGATGTCCATGATTTCGCGCGATGTGGTCGAATCCAGATTACCGGTTGGTTCATCGGCGAGGATGATTGCCGGGTCGTTGACCAAGGCTCGAGCGATCGCCACGCGTTGTTGCTGACCACCGGAAAGCTGATACGGACGGTGGTCCAGGCGATCCGACAGGCCGACTCGGCAGGCGAGATCGATGCACCAATCCACGTCGGGTCGGCGAATCGGCGGTCGCCCCGGACGGTAGTGCAACGGGACTTGGATGTTTTCCAGAACCGTGTATTGCGCGATCAGATTGTACGACTGAAAGATGAAGCCGATCTTCTCGTTGCGAATGCTCGAAAGATCCTTGTCGCTCAATTCCGAGACGTCATAACCGGCCACGATGTAGCGACCGAAGGTGGGTCGATCGAGGCCACCGAGAATATTTAACAGCGTGCTTTTGCCGCTGCCGGACGAGCCCATGATCGCCACGAAGTCACCATTCGGAAATTCCGTCGTCACGCCGCGCAGCGCCTGAACCGTGTTGTCGCCCAGGTAGTAATGCTTATGCAGGTCGATCGTTTGTGCCGCGAGTTGCATGGAAGACTTTTGATTTTTGATTTTTGATTTTTGATCGATGAATGTTGTGGTCCGGCCTCAATCGCCAATCCTCAGTCATCAATCGTCAATTCGCGACCTACTCGTGACGCAGAGCTTCGATCGGATCCATCAAGGCGGCTCGGCGAGCGGGATACAGGCCGAACAACACGCCCACGCCGACCGAAATGCCGACGGACGCGAAGATCGACCACATGGCGATCTT
>JAQBZS010000198.1 GCA_027622115.1 Planctomycetota bacterium
CAAAGTCCACTGCCCGCCAAATCTGAAAGACGTAAACCCGACCCCGGAAAGTGACAAACTCGAACTTAGCTTAGCTTAGCAACGCTTTGAATCCTTCGCCGCAGCATGCTGAAGACCGGCTGGGTTCCCTCGCATCGACACTGATTCGTCAGCGATCTGATCCGTCAAGCGGCGTTCAAGACACCGCCCTCGCTAGGTTCTGCCACTGCTTCAATCGCTCGAAATGGTCGATCGACGACCTTACAGGTGGCGTTTCCGAATCGGCCTCTTGAAGGCCCTGAGCTGAGCTTGTCGTCCCCATCGTGCAGATTCTTACACAAACTCGCCGTGCCGAACGTGTCGAGCAATGCGGTGCAATGCGTCCAGATTGAGCGGGTTCGTGAATTGGCAAACCGCTTGCCAGCCATCCGGCCTGTGAATCGTCCGGATTACGCGGGCCGCACATTCAATCGATGCGTCGAGTCGCTGGTTCTTGATTTGAAGCAGTACGAATTCACCAGTCGTGAGTTGCTCGTCGATCGTAAACGAGATGCCGTTCAGACTGATGTCGCTCAACGAACCCTTGAGCCGACTGGCATGCAGTCGCCATTTCCAAGTGACTCGATTGAGCGGCACCGTTTGTCCGCTGCGACACACCTTGACGATGCAACCGCTGTCTCGACGTGGAAATCGTCGGCGATCGTCGTCGTTCGAGTCGTCGTCCGTCGGGTCAATCGGATCGACGATTTGCAGTTCGTCGGTCGGATTCGCCCACATATGCTGGAATTCGGTGTCGATCAGATCCGTCAGATCGGTGACCACACTGACCAGTTGCTCGCCCGTGTGTGCCGACGGCAATGGTGGCGGCTTCCGAGTCGCATCGCGTGGTCGCTCGTGCTGCGATTCGATAGTGCGTCCGATATGTTGTAGCGCGCGAACCAGCAGTCCTCGTGGCCGACAATCCGACCCTGATCGATGTTCAATCGCTGAAGCATCGCCGACAGATGCGGTCGAAAGCTCCGCGCGGTGTCCTTGCTTCGGAACGCGAGAGAGGCGAATTCGAACGGATTCGCGATCCCCGCAATCCGGAAGGGAGCGTCGCAGCGGGCACAGTTTGATCATGACGGTACTGGCGGCGGTAATGAAATGAACCGTGCAGGGTCGGCATTGCCCACCACGCGCGGTCTGAAGTGGCATCACCACGCAGTACAACATCAACGTCGTGATCCACTGAAAACCTAGGTCGCAGTTTCTGCGAGTCAATGAATCGAGCAGCGAATCTGAGCAACCCGCACAATTTGCCGATCCGTCGAGTTTCGCGGGGCCACGTCACGGGAAAGAATTCGCCGTTCGACGTGTTTCGAGATCCGCCACAACGGTTTTGATCGAAAAAACCAGAATAGCTTGTCTAACCGGACCAAATGCGCCGATCACATGGTTGGAATACCGGATGGAGTTCCCTCGCACGTGCTTGTGGAATCTCGCCATCTCTGGACTGCCAGCGGTTTGCGGAACAACGGCTCACGGCCGTGCCTGGCGGCTTTACACGGACATGAGAGGAGTGCTCTCCATGCGAAGATTCGGAAAATGGATCCTCACGGCGGGGATTCTGGCGGGAAGCGCCGCTTGGATGACCGGCAATTTGAATTCTTTGGGATTCGGAACCACGCAACTGTCGGCACAAACTGCCGCCAGTCAAACCGACAACCAGTTGATGGCCGAGCGGATTGCCGACGCGCTCCGCAAGACGAACTTTCGCGGTTCGAACATCGAGATCATCTTCAAGAACGGCGTGGCGACGATCACCGGCAAGATCGCGGACGATCGCCAAAAGGAATCGGCCACGAAAACCGTGTTGGGTGTGCGCGGCGTGAAGGCCATCGACAACCAATTGGTTCCGATTCGCCAATCTGCCGAACCGCGTCCACAAATTGAACAAGCAGTCGCCACCGCGCCGGCTCCCAAGCCCAAGTCGCGATTCTCGCTCGGCGGATTGTTTTCTCGCGGCGATCGTGAAGAACCAGTAGCGGATGATGCACCCGAAGCGGCTCGGCCGGACTCGCGGTCGAATATCGTGCAAACCGGCGGACGACAAGCTCCGCAAGCCGCACGGCAGATTCAACAAGTTCAACAAGCGAGCGGCATCGAAGAAGGTCCCAACGGCAATCAGCAGAAAGCGGAAGAGATCGGCGACGCTCTCAAGTCCGCCAAGCTGGTGGGTTACGACATTCGAATCGGCTTCCGAAACGGTACGGCGTGGCTGTACGGCACGGTTTCGGATGGTGCGGCTCGTGCCCGTGCCACGCAAATCGCGGCCAACGTTTCCGGCGTGAAGTATGTCGACAATCAGCTCGCCGTGGCCGGTCAAATCGAACAGACGGCTCGCCCCGTCTATCCGCAACGCGGCGTGTTTCAAGCGATGGGCCAGGCTCCGCAGCATCCGCAGATGAATCCACAACTGATTCGAACCGGCTATCAGGGTCCGCAAGGTCCGCCACAAGGTGCTCCCGGCGTGCCGGCGGGCGGTTATCCGCAGCAAGGTCTCGGCAACGGCTATCCGCTGCCGCCCGGTTACCCGCAAGGCGGTCCAGTGATGCAAACCGGTTATCCCGGTGCCCCGCCGACTTATGCACAACCGGCATCAATCGGCAATCAGTCGGTCTACAGCACTCCGAACCTCCCGGACCATGCGTGGCCATCCTACGCGGCGTATCCGAACTACGCTCAGGTGTCGTATCCCAAGCAATACGATCCCAGCGCATGGCCTTACATCGGCCCGTTCTATCCGTACCCACAAGTTCCAATGGGCTGGCGACAGGCCACACTGGAATGGGACGACGGTCACTGGAATCTGAAATTTGATTCGAAGACGGACAAACCGTTCTGGTTCCTGAACCCTAAACACTGGTAGGAATCCCAACGGCGACCGAAACAACGAAACGCCTCGCGAGTCACATCGCGAGGCGTTTTTCTTGCGCGAGCAAACACGGTGAGCCGTTGGCCGTAAGGCCTCGGGCAAAGTTCGGCGCCCGGACGCTTACGCGTCACGGCTCACGGTTGCGGTCGCGGTCGAGCCGCGTCTTTTAACTTAACCGTCAGCCGAAGGCGTTCATGTACCCCAAGTTTCACTACGCGTACGCCTTCGGCTAACGGTTAAACGAGCGAACGTCGAAAGTGGCGCTGTCCAATTAGACTGCCGAAAAAATGGAATCCCGGATGACGCCGGTGCTGTCCGAAAACGAATTCCGTTCAATGCCCATTGAACGCAGGATGCTGAGATAGACGTTTGACATCGGCGTCTTGGACTTTTGCCAATAACTGCCGTGTCGCAGCCCCATGTTGGCACCGCCCGCGATCAATGTCGGCAGATTGGTCGGGTTGTGCGTGGTGCTCGCTCCACTGCCGAACAGCACAATGCTGTTGTCCAATACGGTGCCGCTCGCGTCCTTGGATTCGTTGAGCCGACCGAAGAAGTAGGCCAGTTGCTCGCTCAAGAATAAGTCGTACTTGGCGAATGCCAATTGGCCCTGCGAGTCGCCTGCATGCGAAAGGTTGTGATGCGTGCGGCCCAAACCCAGCTTCAGCGGAAACGTGTCGCTGATCCCCATGCCGTCTTCGCGATTGAGCATGAATGCCACGGACCTCGTAATGTCCGCATCGAAAGCCAGGGCGATGAGATCGAACATGTTACGGTAATACTCGCGAGGCTCGCCTTCCGACGTGACGTCCAAGTCAAGGTGCGAGTAGTTTTGCTTTTTGATCGGAATATCAATCCACTTCTCCGACGCCGTCAGTCGCGATTCTAGTTCATTCAGCGACGTCAGGTATTGATCCATTTTTTCGCGATCGGACTTGCCGAGTCGCTTGTTGAGGGACCGAGCGTTTTCGAGAACTGCGTCGACTAGCTTGATACGCCGTTTCAGTCTTGAACGCTGCGACTCGAGTGACGCTTGGTCGCCCCGAAACAGGCGGTCGAAGACTCGACGCGGATTGTTTTCGGCGGGGATTGGCTTACCTTCCAGGTTGTAGGAAATCGTTCCCGTTCGCGACAAGAATCCAACGCCGGCGTCGATCGAAAGCACCAGTGACGGCTGGCGACAGTATTGCTTCGTATGCAGCGCGACGACTTGGTCGAGCGCCACCGAGTTGTACGTGCCGGGTTTGGAGTCGTGTAACGGAGCGCCGGTCAGCCACATGTCCGAACAGACGTGTGGGTCCGCTTTGGGACCATTGGCGTGATACAGCCCACCCATGAAGCTGAGTTGTTTACGAAACGGGCTCAGCGGTGCGGTCGACTTGCTGTAGACGAAGTCTTTGCCGGTGTTTTTCGGGAACCAACTCCAGTCCTGAATCCCATGCTTCGGGTTTGGCAAAGACATGCCGTTCGCGGTGTAAAGGGCACAGAAGCGTTTGGGGTTTTTCTGGGAAATGTCCTGCCCCATCGCCTCCAGGAGCGGCAAAGACAAAGTGGTGCCGGCGATGCCTTTGAGTACCGAACGGCGATCAAGTCGAGTGAAAGAAGCCATGGGCATTTCCGGAAGGTAAACAGGTTGATGTAAAAAGGAAGCGAAACCAACATCGCGACTACTTCTTCAGAAACACATCACTCTTGATGACGAACCGAATCATGTCCTGCATGCGGTAGCCACCGGCTTTCAATTGTCGCCCCTGTTCCTCAAGGAACACAACCTCATTGTAAGTCAGGCTGCGACCCACGGCATAACCGGCCAAGTGCTTCAAGAAACTGAAGGCCACTCGATCGATGCGGTCGTCTGCAAGATAGGTTTTAAGTTCGTTCAAGTCCGCGACTTCGGTTTTATCCGGAAGCGTGGAACGAGCATCCACGGCGGGATTCTTCTTAAAGAGTCCTCCCGCATCAAACGTTTCGAACGGAACCCCCCAGGGATCGATGCCGGCGTGACAGTTGGCGCAGCCTTTCTGATTGCGATGCCGTTCCAGACGCTGACGCAATGTGAGCTTCTCACTGCCATCATCCATGAGTTGTGGAACATTCGGCGGCGGATCATCCGGCGGGGCGGCAATGATCTTCCGAGCCAACCAGGCACCGCGTTTGACCGGATTGGATTCTCGACCGTCGGACAGCCCTGCCAGAATTCCCGCTTGCGAGAGAATGCCGCCGAGATTCTTGTTGCCGTGTTTGATCGGGACAAACTCAAAGCCGCTCTCCGTCCGATCTCCGAGATCGTAGTAACTCGCCACCACTTCGTTGGCCACGATGAAATCCGATCGAATCAAATTGCTCAGCGGCAAATTGAGTTTGATCAGATGCCGCAAGAATTCGACGGGCTCTTGTCGCAATTGCGTCTTGGTGTCGCGAGTCAACTTGGGATAGCGCTTGGAATCAATTTCCACGACGTCGAACTTGTCGAGACTCAACCATTGTGACGTGAATTCGCCGACGAACTGATTGAATCGCGGATCGAGGGTCATGCGCTCGAATTCCGCGTCCAAGGACTGATGCAGTTTTCCCGCCGCGGCCCGTTCCAGCAGTTGCTTGTCCGGTGCCGAGTTCCACAGGAAATACGACAGCTTCGAAGCCAGTTCGTGAGCATCGAGAGCTTCGGGCTTTGGAGTGCTGCTGTTTTCGATCAAGAACAGAAATTGTGGCGACGTCAGCACGACCAGCAACGCGTCCTTGATGCTGCGACGTTGGTCGCGGGTTTCGGCGAAGGAATCCTGCCAAACGGCAACGAAGGCTGCTGCTTCGGCGTCGGAGATCGGGCGGCGAAATGCGCGAGCGGCAAACGTTCGAATCACGTCTCGCGCATAAGCCGCTGGATCATCTCGGTTGGGCGAGTCGATGAAGATGTTTCGATGAGTCACCGGCGGCCACGTCTCATGGTACGGCCCTTCGAATTCGATCGACCGAATCAGCAGTCGAGGCATGTCGCGACCGTCCGTGTAATCGCTGCGAACGCCGATTTCTCGAATGCCCGCCAGATAGTTCACGTTGTCCTTTTCGACGTCTGGACTTGGGAAGTTGTTGATGGCTCCCTCGAAGACAAACTCGTTGAGTTGTCCCGCGGATACGGGTCGAGCTTCGCCGACTCGCGCTAGAGTGCTCCCGCAGTCGCGCCGCAATCCGAGAAACACGCTCAGTTGCGGGGTCCGTTGCTCAAAGGTCTTGAATCGTTTCGCCAATTCGCTGTCATCGTGTAATCGGCTGAAAATGATGCGTCGCAGTTGAGAATTGTTGCGAGCCGTCACTTTGAGCGGACCGGGTTTCAGACGGACCAGCACGAACGCCGCACCTTTCTTGTCGACCGGCGATTTCAACGGGATCAGTTGCCCGGAAAAATGTCGCTCACCCAAATCCAGCGAAAGCATGTTCGGTTTCGCGTTCGGTTCGAAGCCCAAACCCACCTCGTAGATGCCTTCCGCGTCGATCGTGACGTCGACTGGAGCCGTCGCCGACAAGTCCGCAGTGATCACGGACACGACGTCGTCGGACGCCTGAGTTTGAGCGCCTTTCGGCAACAGCAGACCGTCGTTGTAGCGGGCGGCCTTGACCTTGACCTTGAAATTGCCGTGATCGGGTAATTCTCGCAACGAAACCTTGAAGTTCGCCTTCGGCCCATAAGTACTCGACTGTCCGAACAACTCCGAGCTGGGAATCGACGGCCGCAGCAACAGGCCCTCGGGCACCGTTTCATAGGCTTGCCCTCGCGGATATCCACCGGTTCCCCGCATACAAGCGAAAACCGAGTGGTAAATGTCGTCATACTTCCGCCAACCGCGAACCGTGGCGTTGCCCTGATAGCCCTCGATGAATTCGTACTTCGTTCGCATGGAGAACGGTTGAAATTCGAACGATTTCGTCGGCTGCAATTGCGTGACCAACACGTCTTGATTCTTCAGCAGCAAACTGTTCGCGCCGAGAATTAGGTTGTCGGGACACGGTTTCGGATTGATCGACCTCCCCAAATCCATGCGAAAGTTCTGAATCACCGGCTTAGCCGATTCCTCAACAATGCACAGGTTGAGCGCTGTTTCGGCGATGTCGAGATAGGCTTCGAGCAACAGCGGCGACAACAACATGGTGCGGCTGTTGTTCACGAACCCCTCTTTCGAGACCGCATCCGGCGGCAGCACTTCCGTCAGGTCCTCGTCGAGACCCAGCAGATCCCGCAGCGTGTTTCGATATTGCGAGACTGTCAGTCGGCGTACCGATCCATTCCTTTGTTGATTGCGAGCACTGGCCGCGACCAAGGTTTGTCGGATCCATTCGGTCAGCACTCGCCGTTGTTCGGCCGACGGTTGCAGCTCGTCCTCGGGGGGCATTTTCGCATTCGCGACTTGCTTCAAGATGTCTCGCAAGAGGAAGAGGTGCTTGTCCTCAAGTTTGCCGCTGATTTGGTCTAGGCGAATTCCGGATTCCATGTTGTCCGCGTTGTGGCAGCGCAAACAGGATTTCTTCAGCAGAGGTTGGATGTGCGTTTTGAAGTTCGCCTCGCCGACTGCAGCTTTGCCGGACGGAACGTGATCGCCAGCGGGCGGCGGAGTCTTGGTGTCCTGCGCGTTTGCGATCCAACCCAAGACGAGCGTTGTCATGGCCAGCACGCCAACAGCACTGCGAGACATCCAACGTGGCAACGACTTCGTGTGTGTCATGATTTCTTTTGCGCGGATCAAATGAAGAACTCGACGGTCGCGGCTTCCAACGTTTCCCCAAGAGCAGAGTACGACGCCTTGGTGCCGGCTTCCAGCCGCAGCGCGTTTCTCATGGAAGTACAAATCGAACGAATCGCGGTTGGGTGAGTTCTTGTGGAGAGCCTTCTTCGTGGGTAGGTTTCGCACGCAGGGACTCGCCCTTCACTCAATTCGACACCAAAGGAATCTCATGGCGAACCGTAAGAAAGAAGTGGATGCTGCCGTTGCCGACTTGGACTTTGACGCGAACACCTACCAAGTCGAATTCAAGACCACGCTCGGAAGCTTCAAGCTCAATTTGGATCCGAGTGTTGCTCCGGGGCATTGTCGAAACATGATCGGGCTGACGCGAATTGGGTTTTACGACGGACTCATTTTCCATCGCATTATTCCCGGATTCATGATTCAGGGTGGTTGCCCCGAGGGCAGCGGCACGGGGGGACCGGGTTACCAAATCAAACAGGAATTCAACGCCACGCCGCATGTCGCGGGCGTCTTGTCGATGGCTCGCTCGGGTGATCCGAATTCGGCCGGCTCGCAGTTTTTCGTGTGCCTCGGCAAACACACGCACCTGGATCGAAGTTACACCGCCTTCGGCAAGACAGCCGACGATGCCAGCTTGGATGTGGTCAAGACACTCGGATCCGTGTCGTGCGGCGCCAATGATCGCCCACATGAAGACGTGCGGATCGAGTCCGCAACGGTGATCGAAACTCCGATCGGTTGATGCCCGACATTTAGTAGGTCGGCCAAACGGGACGGGCGGGGAACTTTCGTTTCCATCGTTACTGCACCGTGAAGTCCATCGCGCTGCTCCACTGCCAAAAGACGACAACAAAGAGGTTTGACCCCTTTGACTTCTTCCCGTAGGTCAGTCGGTGCGGTTGAATGATCCAGAGGGGGTCGCTTTTTCGTCGGCCTTCCGCAGTATCGGCGACCAGCGTTGCGAGCAGTGTGCCGTGTGCGTCGGCGAGAGCATTGTCAGGAAGAGTGACTGTCTCAACGGCTTCCATTCGGTTTGGAAGCGTGACGCTGATCCGAGTTCTTTCCTCACCGGCACCGCGAATGGTCAGACGGAGTGAAGTGGGTTCGTCGGCCAGATGATGCGAGTAGCTGACTCGAACCTGTGTCGCACTCTCCAGAATGACGGAGGCCAACTTCAGCGGCGGGGCTTCTCCAATCTCGCCTTCCGGTTCTTCCGTTGTTCCCGGTTCGAAGTCATCAAACTCAATCGGCTTTGTGGTGAGTTGCTTATCAAACAGCGATTCAAGCAAGTTGTCAGTTGAGTCGATCAGCAAGCACGTTTCGACGTTGCGGGCATTCAACGGCAGGGTGGCACTGGCAAAGTGTGCCACTGGCTTTGCCAGTGCGTTTTCCAGGCTGCGGCGGGGTGGCACTGGCAAAGTGTGCCACTGGCTTTGCCAGTGCGTTTTCCAGGCTGCGCGATTCACGTTCCGATCCAAACGCTGATCGGGTGGTCTCTTCGGACGGATGTCACGCGGACTTGGATACCAGGAATGCGAGTAGCGTCGTCGTTTAAGTCACACCGAGGCCAGTTCGATCGGGGGCTGGATAATGCCGTTTTCCGCTTGGATGTGTTCGTGGCATTACGTACCCCGCCGACTAAGCACGCATGCCGAAAGCACTGGCAGAGCCAGTGGCACACCCCAGAATTGCTCGCCAGTGCCACCCCGCCGGCGGCGTTGATGCAGGTGCTGGTCGACTACGAACGCGAACTCGGCCACCCCGACGCCGAACCGCACGCCCAACACGTGGCCGCCATCCGCGCCCGCCTGGCTGCGGGTGAGTGACCGCGCTATTTCTCTGAAGAAGACCTCGGCGACGCTGATACGCGAGCACAAGGACTACAGGGGACTGGAAGACGTTTTCCTGGGGCACGCCAACG
>JAQBZS010000199.1 GCA_027622115.1 Planctomycetota bacterium
AAGTCGATTACTGCTGAGTGCCCTGTGGGTTGTGGTCAACGTCTCGTCCACGAATATTTCGGCGCAACAGCCCTCCGCCGTCGATGTGGCAAGGTTACTGGAAAAGGCGATCGGCGACAGCGTGGAACAGGCCGAACGTGCCGTTGTCAGCATTGCTCGCGTCAAACGCGAACGACCGGCGGCCAACAAGGTCAACGATCTCATCGAACCGCGTGATCCGTTCGACACCAGCGACGATCCCGGCAGTCTCGATTTCGTCCCGGACGATTTCGCGTCCGGAGTCGTGGTGACCGTCGAGTTGGCGAATGGGCGTTCGGCTCCCATGGTGCTCACGAATTACCATGCGGTTCGCGGCGGACCCAGCACGCTCAACGCCAACAGCAAGTCGCGTCTGTTCGTTCGATTTCCGACTCGCCACACAATCGAAGCCACGATCATCGCGGCCGATCCACGCAGCGACCTGGCCGTCTTGTGGATTCCGGCGGATCAACTGCCGGGAAAGCCGGCCGATTTGCCAGCGTTTCGCATCAACAACGCTCCGGAGATTCGCAAAGCCCAATTCGTGGTGACCTTGGGTAATCCGTACGCGATCGCTCGCGATGGGCAGGCCAGCGTCAGTTGGGGAATGATCAGCAATATCACTCGCAGACCGGCGGCGTTGGGTTCACCCTTCGATGAAGACGTACGGATGCGGGAAACGATTCATCATCTCGGGAATCTGCTGCACGTGGATACACGGCTGAATCTCGGAACCAGCGGCGGGGCGCTGATCGATGTCGAAGGGACGTTGATCGGACTCACCACATCGATGGCCGCGCTGGAGGGCTATGAGAAAAGTGCGGGTTATGCCATCCCGCTGGACGAAGCCACGATCCGCATCGTGCGAGATCTGGCTCAAGGCCACGAAGTGGAATACGGCTTTCTTGGGATTTCGCCCGTCAACGTGCAGCCCCGTGGGATCGGCGGGCAACCTGTGGCGGTTAAAATTCAACAGGTCTATGCGGATTCACCCGCTCATGAATACGGCATCGAAATCGACGACATCGTCACCGCTGTCAACGGTCAGCCGATCTACGACAAGTCGGATTTGATGCGGCTGGTGGCCCTGATTGCACCCGGCGGCTACGCACGGCTCACGGTCTGGCGCGGCGGCAAGCAGTTGAGCGCGCCGGTGGCCGTCAAGTTGGCCAAGTGGCCAGTCTCCGACAGCGATGGCATCATCGCGACGAACCTACAATCGTATTATCGGCTGCGACGCGGTTTGGCCGTGGACTATGCCACCGGTCGTCGCGAGTACGTGCCTCGCCCATTCCGCTTTCACAAGGCCGTTGCCGTGCGTGCGATTGATCCGGCGAGTCCGTTGGCCAAGCAGCTTGAGATTGGTCAGTTCATTACGCATGTCGAGAACCACGCCGTTTCAACGCCGCAGCAGTATCATGCGGAACTCGACAAGTTGACCGGCCGGGCCGTCGAGTTGACGGTGTCCGAGGGCCGGCAGCGCCGCAACATCACGCTCCCCGCGAATTGAGACATGCCACACGAAGAGCAATCCCTTTCCTGGAGAAGCAGCCCGCGCGACATCCTCCGCGCGATGCTGTCACTTAACGACTCGCCGCATCGCATCGCGCTCGGAACGGCGATCGGCATGTTCATCGGACTCACGCCGACCGTCGGTATTCAGATGATTCTGGTGATCGTCTTCGAAGCAATGACGTGGAGGTTTTTTCGATTCAACCGAGTCGCGGCGTTGTTGGCCGTTTACGTTTCGAATCCGGTCACGATGGTTCCGTTGTACTACGCCTTGTATTGGGTGGGTGCCTTGTTCATACCCGGCACCGCCACGATGGACGACTTTCGTGGAATTTTGCATTACGAGGACTTCGCCGGTTGGTGGTCCACGATCGTGGAGTTATTCGTCGGCATTGGAGCCCCGCTGCTGCTCGGCACGGCCATCGTGGCCACGCTCGGAGGTCTGATCACGTACCCGGTGATGCTGCATGCGGTGACCTCGTTCCGTCAAAAAGCGGAGGCATTCCGCAATCGCCGCGCCGCGACGGTTTCCGGCCCTGCGAAAGACACCGGTGCTGCCACGACGACCGACGATGGACCGCAGGATTCGGCTTAGCGTGGATGATTCATTTTGCAAGAAAAGTGTGGTTCGATCCACGACGTTGGGCCTACTCATGGTATCGCCCATCGCGCGAGATGCCTTCGATATCGCCTGCGACATCACGCGAAAGTCCACCGAACGACTGCCGCAAATCGTGAGTGCCTTCACGGATTTTTGGATAGTATCCAGCTTCATCCGTGTCGCACTGCAACTCCGATCTTCGTAATCGGAAGGGGATACGGCCAACGACGTCGACTTGCTCGACGACGAACACGACGAAATCTCGAAAGCGACGACGGTGAAAGAACAGGCCGAAAACACCGTGCGGATCGGTGGTTTTGAACTCATCAATCAGCGCACGGCAAACTCGCTGGGTGTTGTGTTCGAGGCCGTGGACGCGAATTCCGGTGACGTTGTTGAATTGCGAACGCTGCGTGGGGTTGTTGACGCACCGATTCTCCGAACCGCGTTGGTTCGTCGACTGAAGCTTGTGGCCCTGTTGCGACATTCCGCTGTGTTGCGATTGCGGCACGTGGACTGGGATGCCGATCCGCCGTTCTATGTCGTTGATGATCCCGGGCGACGTTCCCTGCAAGACGCGGGCGAATTGGATTCTTCGTTTGCGGCTCGTGCGCCGCTTGAAATTGCTCGGCAAATCGCCGAGGGGCTGGCCGACGCACATCGCATGGGTTGCGTGCATGGACACGTCGATGCGGACAACATTTGGATGAATGATGGTCCAAAGCTCGACTTGATGGCGCGGTTCAGCCTCGCGGAATCGACGATTGAGGCATCCGACCCAGATCCTGCGGAAGACATTCGCGGATTGGGTCGCGTGTTGTATTGGCTGACGACCGGCAAACCGCTCCCATCGGCGTTGTCCGAGACGATCGCCGAGAGCGAACAGTCGGTTACGGACTCATCGGCGTTGGAAGGAACCGTTGCCGAGACGCCCGCCGACGCAACCGTTCACGCGTTATCTCTGATCCGCGAGATGGTTGCTGATGACGCGGAACTGCGACCCACGGCCCGGCAAGTGGCCGATCGTCTGACGGCAATCCTCGGCACGTCGGCAATTGCTCTTGAGGCGACCGACGCTGTGGATGTCGGATCCGTCACCGCCGACTATGTATCCGGCATCGACTCGGCGACTGGCCACGATTCGGACGATCTGGCGGCCACCACGAATTTCGAGCCGCAATCGCTGGATGGTCCGCCGACGCAACTCGGGCGGTTTCGCATCATCGAGGAACTCGGCAAGGGCGGCATGGGAACCGTCTATCGGGCCGAGGATCTGGCCGACGGCAGCATCGTGGCGCTCAAAACGCAGCACGCGCATATCGCGGCGAGTCCTCGGGCGCGCGGGCGGTTTCTCAAGGAAACTCGGCTGCTTGCGAGGCTGAACAACCCGTATGTGACTCGGCTGATCGAAGTGAACGAGGATCGCGGGATCCTCTTTTTTGCCCTGGAATTCGTGGAAGGTGAATCCGCCGCCGATCATCTGAAGCAACACGGCGCGTTCGACGAACCGCGGGCGTTGGCCATATTTCGCGATGTCGCCCGAGCGTTGATCGATGCGCACGAACAAGGCATCGTGCATCGAGACGTGAAGCCGGAAAACATTCTGCTGGTGCGCAGCGAATCGGCGGATCCCTCCGCGCCTCATGCCAAACTGGCGGACTTCGGACTGGCTCGGCAAATCGAACAATCCGAGTCACTGAATCTGACGACTGAAGGCTCAATCCTCGGCACACCGCTGTACATGTCGCCGGAACAATGCTCGGGTTCGAAGGAGATCGATGCGCGATCCGACGTCTATGCGATGGGAGCAACGCTGTTTCACTTGCTAGCCGGACGCCCGCCGTTCAAGGCGAACAGCGTCACGCAGATTATCGGCTTGCATCTCAATGAACCGCCGCCGCCGTTGGTGGGCATCGACGCCAAGCTCAGCGATCGAGTGGCTCGGATCGTGATGAAATCGCTGGCGAAGGATCCCAATGACCGCTTCCAAAACGCGGCTGAGTTTCTGGAAGAAGTGGACCGACTGGTGCGGGGCGAGTCCACGTCGATCGCCGTCCACCCACAACTGCCGCCGGCGGCCGAGCAGCAGAAGTTCATGGAATTCAAGTTCTCGTGGGATCTCCAGGCCTCCCCCGCCGAATTGTGGCCGTACGCGTCCAACACGGACCGCTTCAATCGTGCGATGGGTTTGCCAGCGGCTCGGTTTCGCTCGGAACCCTGCCCGGCAACCGGAGGAGTCCGCCGTTACGGCGAGACCAAGATCGCCAGCATGTGGATTCGCTGGGAAGAGCATCCGTTCGAGTGGATCGAAGGTCGACGATTCGGCGTGCTGCGGGAGTTCAGCCACGGCCCGTTCGCGTGGTTCATTTCCACCACCGAGCTGTCCGAGCGGCCGACCGGCGGCACGAAATTGACTCACGCCTTCCGAATTCTGCCGAGCGGTTGGCTGGGAAGACTCGTGACCAAAATGCAGATGGGGCGACAAACTCAGCGGTCGCTCGAACGCGTGTATCGACACATCGACCGCATCGTGTGTGATTCCCGTGCGAAGCCGCGGTTGGCGGATGCGTTCGAAGACCCTGTGAAACTCTCCGCGTCCAGGCTGCGGCGCCTGGACGAGCGGGTCGCGGGCGTGGTGTCGGCGGGCGTGCAGCCGACAGCGATTGAACGATTGCAACAGTTCTTGGTCGAAGCCCCCGATCTGGAAGTCGATCGGATCCGACCAATCGCGTTGGCCAAGCGGCTGGGGCTCGAAGCCAACGAATTGATCGACGCGTGCCTAGTGTGTGCGAAGCACGGTGTGCTGCGGATGTTATGGGACGTCGTCTGCCCGGTTTGTCGCGTCGCATCCGAGGTCCGTAACACGTTGAAGGTGATCGAAGCGCACGCACATTGCGAAGCCTGCAATCTGGATTTTGACTCGGACTTCTCCGAGGCCGTCGAACTGATCTTCAGCGTGCATCCTGAGATCCGCTCGGTGACGACCGGGACGTATTGTGTCGGCGGTCCGGGCCTGTTCCCGCACGTCGTGGCTCAATCGCGAATCCGCTCGCAGGAACGCATTCATTGGGCACTGACCTTGAAGGCGGGTGCGTATCGCGTTCGCAGCCCGCAGTTGCCATACGTGCTCAACCTGCAAGTTGATCCCGGCGGCGAGACTCGCCAATGGGATTGCACGCTTGGAACCGAACGACCACGGGAGTCACCACCGTTGCGCTCTGGCCGGCAATCGATCTCGTTTAACAATGACTCACCGCACGAATTGCAGATTCGAATCGAACGCACGGTCGCTCGCGACGACGCGTTGACTGCGGCGCGGGCGGCGTCGCTGGCACGATTCCGCGAAATGTTTCCCGGTGAAGTGTTGACGCTCGGCCAATTGGCAAACGTGGCTCGCGTGACGTTCCTGGCCGTGGAACTCGGAGCCGTGGACGAGCTGTACGCCTCGCGCGGTGACGGCGAAACATTTGCCGTGATCCACGATTGCCTGCGACTCATCGACGATCGCGTGCGCGAAGCCGGAGGTGCCGTCGTGAAGATCGTGGGTAACGGCGTGCTGGCCTCGTTCAACGACCCCGCCGACGCCCTGGCATTGAGCTTGTCGCTGCCCGATGTTTTTCGAAAGTCGAAGTCGACAGCCGGTCTTCCACCGCGAATCGCAATCCATTGCGGCGACGCCATGCTGACCACAATGAACGATCGTTTGGACTATTTCGGCCAGAGCGTGAACACGGTCTTCCGAGCGCTGGAACGAGCCGGTGATTGGGAATTGCTGCTCACGCAGTCCGTCGCGGACGATCCCGTCGTGGCCGACCGACTGGAATCCGACCCACATCCATTGGAGTTGGTCGGCCGAACGGGTGCGGGAGGCGAAGTCCTGCATCGCATTCATTTCGGTCCGACTTGAACCGAATCGGCAAAAAAGTTGGCCCGAGATTGCCGATTATTCCGATTGAGCAAGGTGTAACGGTTACGGGGCCGGGAGTCTTTTTCATCGACCCCGCCCGCGCCTCTCATTCGAGACGACCCATGCACCGCATCGTTCCGGCAACCCTATTGGTGATTTTCACGGCTTTGGTCAACACGGCCCAAAGCGACGACTTGGACCGCAAGCCGGATTTCGTGGGATCGGTCTTCCAACCGGTCGCCGATGATCGCCCCTATGAATCGATCGTCGATGATTCGGTCACGGAACCCCCAATCTACTACGACCCAACCGCTCCTCCGCCCCAAATGGAAACGTGCGACGAGTGTCGATGCGGTTCGAACTGTCGGACATCTTGGTACGAGAACTTGTCCGTGTTCATCGGGCTGGAGGGCTCGAAGCAACCGCAGGAATTCGGCGTCAACGCACACTTTGGCGGTCGAACGTCCGTGAATTGGGGCATCCCACTGTTCCACGGTCTCGGATTACAGGTTGGTACGGCAATCACTTACACGGACAACGCGGTTCAGGTGTTCGAGCGCGTCGGCGAAGTCTCGGGTCGCTCGCAAAACTACACCACCGTCGGGCTGTTCCAACGCACCGATTTTGGCCTGACGTGGGGAGCCGCCTATGACTTTCTGTTTCAGGATTACTACAGCGAAGTGCATCTCGGTCAGTGGCGAATGAAGATCGGCCAGGAACTGGGACAAGACGATGAATTCGGACTGAAATTCGCCCTGCCGCAACGAAACGACAACGCGGGAGTATTCATCTATCCCGTCACGCTCAAGCCGATCGCACAAGGGAGTGCTTATTGGCGACATTCGTGGGAAAGTGGCACGCAGACGATTTTATGGCTGGGCATGGCCGAAGGATTCGGCCAACGAAACCTGGCATTCGAGGCACTGTTCGGTGATTCCAGGGCGAGAGCGGCCGACGAACGATTTTTGTTCGGAGCAGAGATTCACGCCCCATTGAACGACCACTTTGCAATCTTCGGACAGGCCAATTTCATTTTGCCCGCAGACACCGGCACGGTCGATGCGTTCTTGGGAATCGTCTACCACTTTGGCGGCGGCGCTCGGCGAGCCAAGCAGCGACAATTCGCCCCGGCGTTTGAAGTGGCCAACAGCACCTCATTCTCGGTCGACCTGCGCTGAGAAAGCATGGTTCAATGCGGGTTCATTCGCGGCGAAGAAATTCTCATCTGCCGCTCTCGTTGATCCTGCCGACCCGCTATTCATGACGTAGAGCTTCAATCGGATCGAGCCGCGCGGCCGCTCGCGCGGGATACAGGCCGAAGCCGATACCGATCGTCACCGAGAAACAGAAGGCAACCGGCAGACTCCAAATCGCGACTTGCGGTTGCATCTCGCTAAAGATGCGGCCCAATTCCGACGCATCCGCGCTATGATCCAGCACATAGGCGTTCACGAAATTCCGCACCCACCCGAAGAGGATCGGCGTGGCCAGCCCGAGCCCGACACCGACGAGTCCGCCACTGCCGGACAACACGATCGTTTCGGCAAGGAATTGCACGGTGATGTCGCGACGCTGGGCTCCGAGTGCTCGGCGAATCCCGATCTCGCGAGTCCGTTCCGTCACCGTCGCCAGCATGATGTTCATGATGCCGATGCCGCCGACGACCAAACTGATCAAAGCGATCGAACCGAGCACCACGTTGAAGATCTTACGCAGTTGGTCGGCCTGCTTGAGCAACTCCAGCGGCACCACGACATCCGTATCTTTGACGTCGCCGTGATTCAGCGCCAGCGTCTCGCGAATCGCTTCGGCGGTCCGGATGACTTCATCCGCGTTGGTCAACTTGACCGTGACTTGATTCAGTTCAACGTATTCCGCACTGAAACTACCGGACCCGCGTTGGATGTCCAGATCATTCAAGACCAAGCGTCGCTGAAACGCCTTGAGCGGGATGTAGATGTCTTTGTTGAAGTCTTGACCGGAAAGGCTGCCTCCAATGGCCGCCGAAGCCGTCCGTCGCTTGGTCACGCCGATGATGTCGAAAAAGATGTTGCCGATGCGGACCTTTTTTTCCAGTGGGTCTTCAAATGGAAAAAGAGTCTCGGCGGTTTCTGCGGCCAAGACCGCAACGTTATCGCCGCCACGATTGTCGGCGTCTCCCAGGAACCGGCCTTGGGCGAGACCCAGGTTGTTGGCACTCAGATAGTCCGCCGTCGTGCCCACGATTCGCGAGTTGAGGCTGCGATGCAGGTAGCGAGCTTCCTTGGACGTTTCGCGAATCGGGATCACCGTGGCGGCGTTGCTGATGTTGCCCACGATCTGATCGTAGTCCTTGTGCTTCACGCCGTATCGCAACACGGACGAATTGCCGCCCACGGAAGAACTCGTTTCACGCGGAGGCTTCACACTGCGAACGATGATGTTCGTCGCGCCCAGATCAAGGACTTGTTTTTGCGCCTGGATGCTGGCTCCTTCACCAATCGCCAGCATCGCGATCACGGAAAACACGCCGAAGACAATGCCCAAAATTGTCAGCCCCGACCGCAATTTGTGGAGCAACAAGCTCTTCATCGCCAGCGGGATGATCTGGAACAGTCGAGTGAGGGACATGCAACATGCTCAAAGAGTGAAACCGCAAATGAACGCGGACCGATAAGCGCAGTTGTAGCCACCGTCGCCAGAAGGTGGATTCGCAGCACCGCCTCCACCGTTCGGCGACAATGGTTACGTACGGACTGCCGGCTTGAGTCGTGATTCCGGAAAACGACGGCTTGAGTCTACCAGTCGACCGTAGTCGGCACATACAGCACAACTCGAAAACACTTCGCACGATTCGCCGCTTCTGCATTTGACAAGCCGGCTTTGTGAAGCAGCATTTCTTGCCGGGCCGATAATTGGTGTGTCGCGGAGCAAAACAGCGTGGCACCGCAGCCCGGAAATTCGCTTGGACGCGAGCCGGATTGCCCCCCGCTCCTATGCCGCCGTCGATCGAATCCGATTCGATCGATCATGGCAACTCTGACGACGAGACTCCCGCCGGTCGGAGCCGACGGACGCTGCCCTCTTCAACAAGACGAAAACCGCTGACGTCCGTCGCGATTGTTTTCGTCTTGCCCGCCATACACTCAATTTCCGGAGAATCGATCCATGCAAGCTACGCAACAGGAAATGAGTATCCAGTACATCGATTGGATCAACGCCGCCATGCGTCAAATCGTCAATTCCAAGGCCGATGAAGAACGGCAAGTTCGGAAGCTGCATCGCATCAAGACGTGCCTGTTCGGTTGCGTCTCGGGCGTGTTGTTGGCGGTCACACAGGTTGTGTTTTCCTGACCCTACCGGATTCATGTGCTCCACCGACCCCGCGACGGTGGAAGCACGACTGACAAGCTACCGGTTTTCATCTGATCAACCATCCCGTCGCCGCTTCCGCTCTATGGCTTGTTTGAGAAAAATGGGCCGGGCTCTTTGGGCCGGGCTCTTTAGTAGCTTGTCAGTCGTGGCTTCCACCG
>JAQBZS010000200.1 GCA_027622115.1 Planctomycetota bacterium
CCGATCCACGTTCCTCTTCGCGTCGCCGTCGCATGTCTTCGAACACGCTGGGAGCGGTGCGATTGAAATCATCTCGGCTGATGCCGTTCCGGACGTCAATTTTCGACTTCTCGAAAGCTTCGCGCATTGACCCCGGCAAGCGACGCATTTCGTCGCCATCCAGCTTGCCGTCGCGATTCCGATCGAGATACCCGAAGAACCGGTCGGTCGACGATCCACTCGAACCTCGTGAGGGGCCACGAGAGCCGCCAGGCTGGGCGAAGGCACTCGCTGCGAAAACCATGATCAAGGAACAGGTCGCAAGGGTTCTGCGGATCGTCGGGATCGTCATTGCGATATCCACCATTCTGCTGCCCCGAGTGTCTGCGCTGTAGACACTTTCGAGCATTCCCCGTTGAAACTGAAAGTAGGTTGGACAGGTACGAATCACACGTCTGACATCAGATAAACCGTTGTTGTGTCTGGTTTGTCGCCACAATAGCATGAACAATCCCCCGTGCGGCACTTCTCATTCCGCATTTTTCCGCTCGGATCGCGGCATCTCAAGCGATATCTGAAAAAGGGGTCTGACCCTCTCCGGCCTCAGTTTTTGCCGGGGTTTAGCGAGGCATCCAAAGGGTCAGACCCCTTTTTCAGATAGCTTCTAATTCCTAGACACCTGTTTCGGGACGAGACATGAATCTTGCAATCGCTCGCGGTTTTTCGGCTCTTTCCGTGTGTTTCCTGCTGACATGCCTGTGCGCGGATTTGAGTGCCCAGCCCGGTGGTGGATTCGGCGGGCGTGGTGGAGGCGGATTTGGCGGTCGAAGCAGCTTCGGCGGACGCGGTGGTGGGGGGATTATGGATGTGGCTCGCCAAGATGCGGTACGCTCGGAAGTCAACCTGACCGACGAGCAGTTGAAGCAACTGGATGAAATCCAATCGAAGTCTCGCGAAGCCATGGGCGCGTTGATGGGCAAGATGCGCAGTGCTTCGGACGAAGAGCGTGAGGTCTTGCGGGCGGAATTCGAGCAGGCGCGGCAGAAGTCGGAAGACGAATTCAAGAAGCTGCTGAAAAAAGAGCAGTACACACGACTGAGGCAGGTCTCGTTGCAACAGACCGGAGTTCGAGGGCTTTCCGATGATGCCGTGGCGAGCGATCTTGGTCTTGATGACCAGCAGAAAGAGGCACTCGCTAAATTGAACGAAGAGTACCGCAGCGTGCGGTTTTCGATGTTTCGAGCCTCGCCGGAAGAACGCGAGAAGAGCGAGCAGGTTTGGAACGCCAAGTTCACGGCTGTGTTGCGGGCGGATCAGCAAACGAAGTGGACTTCAATGCTGGGGACGAAATTTGACCCGAATGCGAAAACTGCAGCGGTTGCACCCACGAGCACGGGTTCGGAGACCGGCACCGTGTTTAAGAAGCAAGTCGAATCCGGTAGCAAACTGGTTGGCTTAGACGGTCGGCCCGTTGTTCAGGACCAATTGGCATCATTCCAGCCTCCAGTCAAGCGGCCGGCAAGCACGCCCACCGAAAAGCCGGAAGCGTTCGAGGCCGGCGAAAACGTCGAGAAGGCAGTGGACCCTCCGAAGGCTCCCGTGAATCCCCCAGTGGATCCCCCGAAGACGGTTGAGCCACCGAAGACCTTGGAAAAGCCGAAACGACCGTACGAAGAGCCGGTCAAGAAGGCGGTTCCTGAACGCACGCCGCCACAGGATGCGGGTGGGTCCGGTATCCCCGAGGTGTCGATGGGCAACGTGAATCCGAACGGGAAGATGTCCTTCAATTTTCGCTTCGCCCCGTGGGCGGATGTCTTGGAGTTGTTTGCCAAGCGTGCTGGATTGACGCTGGACCTCAATGACACTCCTCCAGGGTCATTCAATTATCTTGACGACGGCGAATACACCGCCACCGAAACCTTGGACATCCTCAACTTCTACTTGCTTCAAAAGGGCTACATTCTCGTTCGTCGTCACAAATTCTTGGTGGCGATCGCCTACGACGAGGCCAAAGGCGGCATTCCACCGAACTTGGTGCCGACCGTCAAAGTCAGCGAGTTGGCCAGCCGGGGCAAGAATGAATTGATGCGGGTCATTGTGAAGTTGGACGGAATTGATCCGAACGACGCGGCGAAGGAAGTCGAACCGATCATGGGTCCACAAGGTCGGGTGGTTCCATTGGTGGCTTCCAAATCACTCATGCTTCGCGGAATCGGCAGCAGCTTGCAAAGCGCACTCGAGGTGCTGGAAGGCGTGATCCCACCCGATGCGGACCTGTCCTACAAATCCTATCGGCTGACGAATATCACGGCAGTTGATGCGGAAAACCACGTTCGCAGCATTTTTGGCCTGCCTCAAGCCGCCCAGAATGTGAGTTCGTCCGCGGAACGCAGCCGGTATTACGCCAGCCGCAGCAGCAGTAGCAGCAGCGCGTCGACCCGCACAACCGGCGCGGCGGTGACGGTCGCGGCCGACATGCGGACGAATAGCCTGCTCGTGAAATGCAGTGCCGAAGAACACAAGATCGTGGACGAGTTGATTAGTACGATCGACGTTGTTCAAGACCCAGAAATGGCGAAATTCGCCGCAAACAACTTGCCGTTCCTGCGGGCGTACAAGGTCGACAATTCGGACGCGACCGAAGTCGCGAAGACGTTGGAGCAAATCGTTCCTGGAACGGTGATCAACGAAGACGGTCGCAGCGGTTTCTTGCACATCAAGGCCACGGCGACCAAGCATCGCGAAATCGAAGAGTTGATCCGTCAGATGGACGGCATCTCCAGCGAAGTCGTTGAATTCATCAAGCTGAAACAATACGACCCGGCGGCGATGGCGAGCATGCTCAACGGCCTGTTTCTGAAAGACGGCGACAAGGCACCGGTGATTCAGGCTGAGACCTCAACACGGTCGCTGATCGTTCGGGGTTCAAACCAACAGGTCGCTCAGATCCGCAAGACGTTGCTCGGATTCGGGGAAGACGGCTCCGGAACAGGCGAATCGTTCGCTCGACGAGGCGGGCCGTTTCGGTCGATTCCGCTGGGTGGTCGCAACGCTGGTGAATTCACGCAAATGCTGGAGTCCGTTTTGGACGAGTCGGATCGGTATCGCAATCGCATTCGCATTTCGATCCCGTCTCGCAAAGGACCGGTCGGCGAACAACGCGTCCCGTCGGCACCTCCGGAAACGAAAGCACCCGTCAAGACAGCTCCGGAAGTGAAGCCGGCAGCCGATGTCGTGCCCGAAAAGACCACGCGGAATCGCCCGAGCTACAACACGCGTGGCCTCAACGTTCGACAGTTCGGCCAACCGACCTACAGCGACGCCTTCGGTCGCAAGGCCGTTGAACCGCCGAGCGAAGCCTCAACGAGCGTTCGACCGTTCGGCATACATTCCGCGTCATTTCGCACGACCACAACTTCCGATCGACGCGACCGGCAATTTGTCCGCACGTTCGATGACGACCTAGCCGCGCTGAATCAAGTCGCCGACGAAGCGGCGAACTCGAAGCAGCCAGTTGACGCTCCGAAAAAGGCGACGACACCTCGCAAGAAGCCGACGACCAAGGTCAATGCGACACAGCCGAAATCCGACGAAAAGCCGACGGACGGACCAAACCGTGGGCCTTCAGTCAGCATTCGAGTGGTGAACGGCGAATTGCAGCTCTATTCGACGGATGAAGCCGCGCTGGACGACATTGAAGACTTGATCGCCGACTTGATGCCGCACATGCCTGTTCAGAACTCCTGGACCGTGTTCTACTTGCTGGCGGCCGATGCAAACGAAGCCGCTTCGATGATCGAACAATTGATGCCGGAGAGTTCGGTGTCCACATCAAGTCTGAGTGGTGGCGGTGGTGGCGGGATGCTCGATGGCTTGACCGGTGGATTCTCGTCTCTCGGTTCGTCGTTGATGGACATGACCGGGCTGACCAGCCTCACCGAAGGCCCGCAAACCGTGCGGATCATTCCGGACGCTCGATCCAATTCGCTACTCGTGAACGGCCCCGCCCACTTGGTCAACGATGTGGAAGACTTCATCAGAATTCTCGACAAGTCGGATTTACCTCAGTCGTTGAAAGAACGAGTCCCGCGGACGATTAAGGTGCTCCACGGTGATGTGAATGAAATCGCCGCTGTCGTACGAGAAATCTTCAAGGATTTCCTTCAGGCACCGCAGCAGCAACGCGGTGGACGTGGAGCGAGTGGCGGCGGAAATCCGCTGGCGGCATTGATGGGAGCGGCGACTGGCGGCGGAGGTGGTGGTGCCCAAGATCGCGGCATCCGGCTCACCGTTGCGGTTGATGAACGCACCAGCGAATTGATTGTGTCCGCGTCGGAAGCGCTGTTTCTCGATGTCGAATCCGTTGTGAAAGAGCGAGATCAAGCCGCCAAGGATGCTCGCAGCACGGTTCGCATCGTGACATTGGACACAGCCAGCGCAGCGGTCGTGCAGCAGGCATTGCGGTCGTTGAGCCCGAAAATCCAGGTGAGTTCCGGCACGACAGGTGTTTCTCGGACGCGACCAACTCCGCAATCGACCCCGGATGGGCAACCACAACAACAATCGAATCAGCAGCAGGAGTTTTTGCAACAGATGATGTTGCGACAACAACTCCAGGGCGGTGGATTCCAACCCGGTGGTGGCGGTGGTCGTCCAACCGGTGGTGGTGCTGGTGGCGCGCCCGGCGGCACTCGTAGTGGGATTGGGGGAATTCGCGGCGGTACCGGCGGTCGACCCACTGGAGGTACGGGGGGACGACGTGGCGGAAGATAGAACTTCTGCAAAGACGCGCCGTTGACGACGGCCCTTCAAGACCGTTTATTCCGAGAGGAGGCCGGTTCGGATGGTTCGCCGTCAGGAACTTGGAACGATTCGACCCCGTTTCCCTGCCAAGCCCATTTCAAGCTCGTCCGCCAGGACGCATTGATTGCGATCTGCACACCGCGAACGGAACAAATCCGTTCCACTCAACGGGAGCGCTCCTCAGGCAACCCCTAATTCATAATCTACCTGGAAACTGAGGCTATCGCCCAGTGGTTGATGAATTCAGCCGCCACACGATTGCGTCCGGTTCCTGGGGTAGATGATTTGTTGCGAGTTGCCTCAGTTCCCCAAATGAATTGTGAAGCATCATGGAAATTGGACAACTTCTCATGCGCCGTGGTTTGATCAACGAGGATCAACTCAACCACGCGTCAAAATCGGTCAACGGCAAGCGTTTGGACCAAGTGTTGGTTGACCTGGGCTATGTGTCGGAAGAAGACACGCTCGCAGTTCTGGACGAAGAACTCGGCATGACCTACGTCGATCTGAAGGATTTCACCGTCGACCGTGAATTGCTGAGTCAGTTTCCGACCACGGCCATCTTCCGCCACTCGCTGCTGCCGCTCAATCGCGAAAACGGTCGTGTGGTTGTGGCAACCGGTGATCCGTTCGATCTGGAAGCCCTCGACGAACTGAGTTCCTTGAGCGGCTTCCGGCTCAAGCCCGTGTTGGCTCGCCGCACGGACGTCGATCAGCTCATCAAGGAGAACCTCGGCGTCGGCGGTGACACCGTCAATGAAATGGTGTCTCAGCGCTCGGACGAAGACGTCGAGTTGCTCGATGAAATCTTCGACGAGGACGACGATCTCGACGAACAAGCTGCGGCGTCGGTCATTCGATTGGTCAACGAATTGCTGGTGGAAGCGTTGGCTCAGCAAGCGAGTGACGTCCACATCGAACCACAAGAACATGGGCTGACGATACGATTTCGCGTGGACGGCATGCTGCGTGTCCAGCCGGTGCCCGCTGAAATCAATCACTTCTACGCGGCCATCGTCACTCGCCTCAAGATCATGTCGCGGCTGAACATCGCCGAAAAACGGCTGCCGCAAGACGGTCGCATCAAGCTGCGAATCTCGGGTCGCGAAGTCGATGTGCGAACGTCGATCATTCCGATGATGCACGGCGAAGGCTTGGTGCTGCGATTGCTCGACAAAGAGCGGATGGTGTTCGATTTAGGCACCGTCGGCATGCCGGATGAAGTCTCGATTCCGTTCCGCAAACAAGTTCGGCTACCGCACGGCATCGTGCTGGTCACCGGCCCAACTGGTAGCGGTAAAACCACCACGCTTTATGGTGCCCTGAACGAAATCAAATCACCCAGCACGAAGATCATCACCATCGAAGACCCGGTGGAATATCACTCGCACGGAATCGGCCAGATTCAGGTGCATTCCAAGATCGGCCTTACTTTCGCGGCCGGTTTGCGGAGCGTGTTGCGGCACGACCCCGATGTAATTCTGGTCGGCGAAATTCGCGACGGCGAAACCGCGCAGGCCGCGATTCAAGCGTCGTTGACCGGTCACTTGGTGTTCAGCACGCTCCACACGAATGATGCACCTAGCGCGATGACGCGTTTGGTGGACATGGGCGTCGAACCGTATTTGGTGGCCAGTACCGTCGAGTGCGTGTTGGCTCAGCGACTGATCCGCAAGCTCTGCTCGAACTGCCGTCAACAATACGAACCGCAGATCGAAGACCTGCCGCGAGACTTCCCACACGATTCACCCGAGTACAAAGGCAAGCTGTGGCGAGCGGTCGGCTGTCGAAATTGTCGCGACACGGGGTACTCCGGGCGGACGGGCATCTTCGAATTGCTCATGATGGACGCGACCGTGCGGAAAATGTGCGTCGAACGAGTCAGTGCGGGTGAAATTCGCGAACATGCTCGGCAGAACGGCATGACGACTTTGCGAGCCAGTGGCTGGAACAATGCCATCAACGGACTGACGACGGTGGACGAGGTCGTCAGAATCAGTAAGGAAGACATTTAACGACGCGTACAGAAAATACTTCCGTAGCCACGCTCGCCAGAGCGTGGGGGCTGGTTCTCGCTCAAAAAGTCCACGCTCTGGCGAGCGTGGCTACGTCCAAATCACCGGTGTGATGTTCAATAATGCCAGATTTCGTCTACACAGCCCGGCAATCCACCGGCGAACAGATCGAGGGCCGTCTTTCGGCGGCGACCGAGCACGACGCGCTGGGTCAACTCGCGGCGCTGAGCTTGTTCCCACTCCGACTCGACTTGTCGGCGGAAACGAAGTCATCGCAGGTGCAGATTCGTCGGCGAGTCCGCCCGCGGCACATGGCCGTGTTTTACATGCAATTGGCGGACCTGCTGAAAGCCGGCGTGCCGTTGTTGCGGTCGCTGCAACTGTTGGAGCGTCAATCGTCACAGCCGTCGTTGAAGGCGGTGATCGCGAATGTTGCAGCCACGGTTTCGGAAGGCAGCCCGCTGGCGGAAGCGATGCAGCAGCACCCCAAGGCCTTCGGTCCGCTGGCGGTCAGCATGATCAAAGCGGGAGAAGAGGGCGGCTTTCTGGAAGACGTTCTCAAACGCACGGCGAATTTCACCGAGCATCAAGAAGAACTCAAAAGCCGCGTCATCGGAGCCATGGTCTATCCGATTTTCCTGCTGGCAATGGGCGCGATCGTGGTGGTGGCGATGTTCGTATTCTTCGTGCCGAAGTTCGCGCCCATCTTTGAACGCATGCAAGATCGAGGAACGTTGCCCTGGGCCACGACGGCTTTGATGGCCTTGAGTGACTTCCTGCGAGATTACGGAATCTACGCGGGGATCGGAATGGCTGCGGCGCTGGTCGCGGGCGGTCTGTATTTGAAGACACCCGAGGGACGTTTGAATTACGATCGGCTCCGCATCTCGTCTCTGAAACTTGGCAACATGCAAATCGGTTTTGGTCCACTGGTGCGGGCCTTGGCAATCGCCCGATTCTGTCGCATCCTGGGAACGATGCTGCGAAACGGCGTGCCGATCCTGCATTGTCTGAGAATCGCCAAGGACGCCACGGGCAATCTCGTTTTGAGCAAGGCGATCGGGAAGGCCGCCGACGACGTGCAGTCGGGGAAATCGCTCGCAAATCCGCTGCGAGCCAGCAAGCAATTTCCGGATGAAATCGTCGAGATGATTTCGGTGGGCGAAGAAGCGAATAATTTGGAACAAGTCTTAATCGACGTCGCTGATAATATGGAGCGATTGTCTCATCGACGGCTCGATCTGTTGGTGCGGCTCCTGGAACCCGTACTCTTACTCGTTATGGCCTGCATCGTGCTTTTCGTGGTGATCGCACTGTTGTTGCCAATTCTTCAGAGTTCATCGGTCTTATGATCGAAAGGAAAACGTGATGACACTTCTCAAGAACAGACGTCCGCTCGGCCCACGCAGCGGTTTCACGCTGCTTGAAGTCTTGTTGGTTTTGGCCATCCTCGGCGTCATCGCGGCGATCGCCGTGCCGCGAATTCTGTCCACGAAGGACGATGCCGATATCGATGCCACCAAGCTTGAAATCAGGAACTATCTGACCACGCTCCAGCGATTCGGCATCAAGCACGATCTACCGCAATCGAAGGGGCAAAACGAAATCATCGATAAGCTGATGAATCCAGGTGTGGACAAGAATGGCAAACAGATCAAGCGGCTGATTGACAAGGCACCGCGCGATGCGTGGGGCGAGGTCTTGTTTTACGAGTATCCCGATTCGAAGGATCCGCAAGCCGACAAGCCGCGAGTGTGGTCCAGTGGTCCGAACAAGCAAGACGAAGACGGCGCTGGTGATGACGTGACGCTCGATAACTTGCAGGACGCGAATCTATAAGCACACGCGACAATGGTAGCCGGGGTTGGAGCGAGGCATTGTGAGACGTTCGTACGACCCGTAGCCGAATAATAACTGTCGTAGCCGAAGTCGCCGGACTCTGGCTTCAATGCTGGTGCAAGCCAAAGTCTGGCGACTTCGGCTACACCGAACTGCGTTCCGAAACGAACTTTCAAGGTTGACGCATGACATGGTTGCCGGCTCTGCAAACTCAAATCGATTGTTACCACGACGTTTGCGTGCGGCATTCACATTGCTGGAAATCGTGATCGTGTTGGCGATCGTTTCGACAATCGCTGCGTTGGCTTGGCCGGTCACGATGCGCTGGATCGCGGATCGGTCCGTGCATGAATCCGCGATCGTCGTGCGGTCGAGCTTGGTGAGTGCGCGGTTGTGGGCCATCGATACCAGTCTGACCTATCAATTTCGCTTCGAACCCAACGGTCGCAACTTCATCGTTTTTCCACACGATCGCGAATACGCCACGTCGAATCAGACCCAGCCGAATGCCGACCCCGCGTATGCGTCCGCACGGGCGATTTCCGGCGAACTGCCCGAAAACGTTTCATTTCAGTTGCTGTCGGACTCGGTGTCGGTCGAGCAGTTGACACCGGAATTGTTGAAGGGACTGCCCAATGCCGCCGAACTTTCGCGAGTCCGTTGGTCCGCTCCGTTGCTGTTCCACTCGGATGGGACGGCGTTGACGGATGCCACGATTCGAATCGCGGACAAAGCCGAGAACGAATATCACATCACGATTCGGTCGCTGACGGGAATGCCGACGCTGAAGGAAGGGCCACCGGAGGTCGCAGGGTTATGAATCAACGCAGAGCGAATTCACCCGCCACTCGGCGCGGCATCACGATTC
>JAQBZS010000201.1 GCA_027622115.1 Planctomycetota bacterium
GCGAGCGCCGGCGAGCGCAACTCTCCGGGGTTTCGCTCGTGCCTCGCTCCAACCCCCAACCCCGGCCACCCCAATCGTAGCCACTGGGGGAAATTGAAAATTCCAAAGCCCCGTCAAGCCGGAGCACTCCAAAGCGACGTTGCGAAAATGAAACCTCAACGGTCGGGCGTGTTGTCATTTTTCAACGCTCGTGGAGACAGAACTCGTTTGCGCAAACGGAATGTGATCTGCATCAACGAACGCCGCACGAAGATGCGTCGATGTGATCTCGTTCCTCCGTCTGAGTGGTCGCTCCATGAACTGGCTCCGCGCGCCTCGAACTTGGCTGGTATTGCTGTTGGTTGCCTTCGCGGGCGTCGCGGCCTTGCGATTGAACGGCCTGCACCTGTTCAACCCCGACAGCCCGCGATACCTCATCATGTCGCGAGCCATCATCGACGGGCACGGCTACACGCCCGTGGATCGTGCGGACGGGCAGATGTTTATGTGGCGACCACCGGGTGTGTCCGCGTTGTTGTTGCCGACTTCGTGGTTGTTTCCGTACCAGGCACTGCCGGCGAAAGTCGTCATTATCGCCTTCACGATGCTGATGCTGTTCGGCGTCTATCGGCTCGCGAGTCGAGGCATCTCGGCCTGGTGGGGTGTCGGAGTCCTCGCGTTGGTGGCGTGCAGTCCCAGCACACTGTTGTTCGGAACCGAGATTCTCAGCGAGGCACCATTCGCGGCCGTCTCGATCTTGGTGCTGTGTTTGTGTGCCAAGATGCCGGCCTGCAACAGTTCTCCGCAAGACTTGGCATCGACCGAGAATGCTCAGTCCCATCGAGGCGCGATGTGGGCAGCCGCAGCATTGCTGTTCTTCTTGCCGTTCCTGAGAACGATCGGACTCGCGTTGGCTCTGGCCATGGCCGTGTGGGTCATGATTGATCGGCGTCGCCGACGATGGTCTGTCGCGGTGCTGTTCGGGATGGCGGGCACTGCGGCGTGGATGGTGTGGAGTCCCGGCGGAAACACGTCGTACGCGGGCACGATCCGGCGAATTCACGCCGAAAGCGGATTCGCGGGACTGCTGTCGAAAATCCTCTCGGCCAGCGAATTCTATTTCGAAAAGCTCGTTTCGGGACTGCTGCCGGGCGTCATTCCCGGTCGTCCGTGGTTCTTCACCGTGATGTTGGAAGGAACTCGCATCCCGGCCGGCCCGACGATGTTCTACATGTTTGTGGGCGTGGTCGTGTTATTGCTCGCCGTGTTCGGTATGTCCGAACGGCGGCATCGCGAGGGCCTGATCGCGTTCCTCTACGTTGTGTTCTACGTCGGCATCCTGACCGTGTGGCCCTTCCGAGACCAACGATATGTCTGGCCGCTGATTCCCATTATTTGGGCCTATGTGCCGGCTGGACTGATTCGAATCGGCCAGGGACTCGGCATGAAATCATCGGCGAGGTTTTCGTTAGCGCTGGTGAGCATGTTCGCCGTCTGTGCGTTGGTCGGTTGGCAAACCGTGGCCAGTGCTCGGATGGTGTTGGCGAATCAGAAATACCTCCACGGCGGCGACGAGTTTTACGCGGAAAACTTTCCGCCGCTTTACTTCTGCGATTGGGAAGCGGCCGGCGACTGGATTCGCGAGAACTCGCCGAAGAACGCACGCTTGTTGGTGCGCCATTGCGCGGTCTCGTGTACGGCCCGTCGCTTCCAACGCATGCTGTATTTCGAAAAGAAGACACCGCAGGAACTTCACCAAGCCATTGCGGCGAACTCCGCGAAATACCTCGTTGTGCCCGCGCCGCAAATGTCCGACGCATTCCAATGGCGGCTGCTTTACAACGACCCGGTCTACGTATTGGTGCCGGTCTATCAAGCGCGAAACGTGTCGGTGCTCGAAGTCCGGCCGAACTTGTGGGCTCGAGTCCATCCCGACATTGAATTCCCAGAAGTTAATCTTGAAACGATCCGTCACGTAGCCGCGCGATTCCCGGATCGTGTCGACTTGCAACTCCGGCTGGCGGACATGCTGTACGGTCGGCAGGAATACAGCGAGTCGCTCAGCGTATTGATCGAGCTGTTGGACCGCCGGATCGAACACGTGCGAGCGTTCAACATGATCGGCTGGATTTGGCTGCAGTCGGACCGGCCCGATGAAGCCGTCAAATGGTTCCAACTCGCCGCCCAGCACCCTGATTCGAAGATGATCCCGCAGGCGATCGAGGCAGGCTTCAAGCGCTGTCGCGAATTGACGGCGGAAATCAGCGGCGAACAGCCAAAAGGTGAACCCAGCGTCGAGGAACTCATCAATCAGGCCGGTGGGCAGTTACGGGGCTTCTATTTTAAGGCTTGTGAAGAGACGCTTGATCGAGTCCGCGCGAGATTGCCCGACACGGACATGCAGGCCAGGGCGAATTACTTTCACACGCTCGGAAGGTGGTCGGAAATGACCGACAGGCTGGTGTTCCGTTCCGCTGGCGAGACGTTTGACTGTTACGGCGAAGCCGCGAAGGCGGGCCACCCCACCGCCAAGGCGGACCGGCAACGTCTGCTGCTCGCGCATCCGCACACCCAGATGATCACCGATGAATTCCCCAGACCGACGGTCAATCCGGATGAGCTGACCGTGGAGTCATTTCTGGAATTTGCCGACCACTACCTTGGCGCGGATCAACCAGGTATCGCCCTCAGGAAGCTCAATCAAATGAGCAATCGGTTTGCGGATTCGAAGGAATTCCAACTTCGGCGCGTGCGTTTGCAGTTGCTGTTCGGGCTGTTGGACCAAGCTCGGGAAACAACGGACCAGCTGATGCGTATCGCTCCCAATGACCCAACGGTTCAGCAAGCGCAAACACTCTTGAATCGTCTGCGGATCGAGCCTGTGTTTTGATCATTGCGCTGCGGCGCGCGAAGTTCGGCGTGTGTTTGGTTTTCTCCACGATCAACCCCGACATCATTGAACTAACCCTTCCACATCCAAGTGCCGACTTCGCGATCTTTGCGACCTTCTGTTCAAACACTTAGCTTCCGTTTTGGATGCACAACGGGCCGTCTTCGAACTATTCTCCGCACTTCCCTTCGTCCCACATGTTAAGGCTCGTGAAACAGCATGGCTCCGCCGAGAATCGCAGTCATTGGCAGCGGAGCGGCGGCATTCGGTGTGTTGACGGCTTTGGCGGATCAATCGTCGGACTGCGAGATCACGCTCTTCGATATCGCCGAGCCAATTGCCAGCGTTCCTGGCAGGCAACACGTTGGGGGCCTCGATCACGAAGCGGACTCGATCGCACCGGACGAAGCACGCAGCTACTACGATTCGATCTATCGCACGATTCGCGAACGCTATCCTCGCAAGTTCCCGCCACCGAAGACGCACTTCGGCGAACAGATTCCTCGGCAACCGGTCGGCGAGCGGCTCAGCATTTTCAAGAGTCAATCGCTGGGAGGGCTTACGAATTTCTGGGGTGCGACGATGCTGCCCTACACCGATCGTGAGATGGAAACATGGCCGTTTGAGAAGGAAAGCCTGTATCCCGGCTACGATCGAATCAGCCACGCCGCGGGACTCGCCGCACGCAACGACGGACTGGATCACTACTTCCCCCGCAGCTTTGCCACCCGCCCGGCAATCCGTCCGACAGCAGTCTTGGACCGCTTGAGTAACGTCGTCAACGCCCACGGCGGAACGGCAAACCCAAGCGGCGAAGCGGATACGCGTTGGCGATTCGTCTCGGGCGTCAATCGCTGTGCCGTCGAGACTCGCGAGAATCACACCAACTCCTGCACCTATTGCGGCGAATGCATGCATGGCTGCTATCGCGATTCGATCTTCTCGTCGCGTCCGTCGGTCTGGCGTCTGCTGGAAGCCGGCGAAATCGCTAAATTCGTGAAGGGGCGAGTCGTCCGTATCGACGCGGCGACCAAATCGGTCTCGGTCGCAATGCGGCAATCATCCGTCATCACGGAATCCGGATTCGATCGCGTATTCCTCTGCGCCGGCTGCCCGGCGACCACGGAAATCCTGATGCGGAGTCTCGGGATTCCCGATGGTCCGGTGATGCACGACAACGCCGTCTCGGTGTTTCCAATCGTGTATTTCGGACGTCGTCCCACGGGCACGCCGAATCGCGAGGACTACCTGTCGCTGTGCAATCTGATCTTGGGCTGCCTGCCGCCCGAAAACGACCCCACCGGTCGCTTCGCCCAAGTGCAGGTGTATCCCAACTTCGACTACCTCTGGAGATACAACGCCCCAACGGCGGTGTGGCCCATCATGCGACCGTTCATGCCCTGGCTGCGACATCACGTGTTTTGGGGTCGATTGTATTTGCACAGCGACCACTCACAGTCCTACGCCTGCCGCTTGAAAGACGATCAGTTTCAACTGCACGAGAACTCGCGAGTCGACAGCCGACCTTTGGTCAAGCACATCCTCAAACGTCTACGCGGCGTCGCCGGGCGCCAAGGGTTTTGGATCCCACCAATACCACCCGTGCGGCAGAAGACGAACTCGCATTATGTCGCCACGCTGCCTTATGGCGGATCGCTTGTCGACATACCTGCCACGGGTGAAGTGGCCTCGGGCGTTCACGTGTGTGATTCGACGGTGTTTCCGGAATCACCGGCTGTGTCGCTGACGTTTACAATCATGGCGAACGCGTACCGCACGGCGATGGAAGCAACTAGGTCGTAAGGCAATTCGGGCTTCTCGATATTGCTTCACGAACACGAACAACAAGTTCGCGACACACCGCCCCGACCGCGAATTCGCGGTTGCCGACTCACTCGGAAATCTTGGATTGCCGGTCGATGAACTCGCGTGCTCGTCGAATGACTTCCGCATTGATACCCATGTGTCCCATGTCCGGATAACGATGAAACACATATTAGGTTAGGGCTCTCGCTGCCGACCGCGCTCAGCGAAGACGGCTCCATCACATCGGTCATTCGTAGCCCACGGTTTCCGGGTTGGTCATGAATTGCGGGTTGCCGTTAGTAATCGACGATCTGGCCGTCATGGCGATTGGCCAACTTTTGATAGACACCTTTCAGCTTGGCATCTTCCGTGTGGGGCCTGCTCTCGACGGCGTTACTTAGGAATCGCACGGCGCCGTCTCCCAAAAGGAAGTTGGCACCGCCCTGGTGGCCACTGGAATAGCCGGTTTTCGAGACGTTGAGCCGCGACGAATCACTGCAATCCGTGGCGACATCGTTTTCAAAACTATTCCGCTCCACGCCGACCCAAATCCCCGCGTTACTTCGTGCGCCGCGTTCGCCCACCATGATGACGTTCGTCAAGCCGTCAGTGACATCACGAAATCGCGCGCCGCCATTGCACCACATCAACCCGTTTGGGTTTTGCGGCGTGTCTGCAGCTCCCGGCCAAAACACGGACTCTCGACCGGTGACGACGCGAGGCAGCGGTTCATCTCCGATGTTGGCCGAGTAGTTGGACGTCGAAAACATCGATCGATACAGATTCCGGTCGCTCGAGGAGTCGGACGGGCACCGATATTCCGGTATGTGCGTCGTCGTAAAGTCTCGCCCTTTGCCGACACGGTCGGTCAATGTAAATGGTCTCCCAACATCGATGAGCCGATACAATTCCCCGTGCTCCATTTGTGGAAGAATCCGAGTTTGCCAGCCGTATCCAGGCCCGGAATTCGCCCTCCAATCCGGGGCCACGATGGCCGGGGGGAACATCGAGAAAATGTCGTAGTAATTGTGCAGAGCCAGCCCATGCATCTTCAGGTGATTTCGGCATTGGGAGCGACGCGACGCCTCGCGTGCTTGCTGAATCGCCGGCATGGTGATCGCCAAAAGAATCGATGCGATCGCCGCGACAACCAGAGTTTCGATCAGAGTGAATCCACGTCGTTTCATGATACGTAGGCCAGACCCCAGTGACGAACTACGCCGCCCTGGCGTGATCCGGCAACAATCTCCGTTTCAGCCGTACCTTGAGGTAGCGTTCTCCGCTGGCATCGTAGAAATATACCGTGTTGTGATCTGCGGTCCAAATGGCTCCCAGTCGCACGCTGCGTGGGCCTCGCAATAGGAATTGCAGGCCGCATTCTCGACCCCGTCGCGTCAGCGACGACTCCAACATCCGGAATTGGTCGGACAGCAGGTTTTCCTTGTCGCAAAGTGTGGCATGAATGAAGGAACGCAGATCGTCCAGCGTGCGCACGTTGTCAACCGAATCCATGTGTCGCCTCTTGATGCCAAGTCGATTCCGGCGGCGCGGTTCGGCTGTCGAGCATCGCTCGAAAAGCTGCCGCCGCCATTCATTGCAATTGGCTTCGAAGGCAGTTCGACCGTCGAAGTCCGTCACGGATATCGGCGGTTGCGCCACGCAGCTTGTCGTTGGCCATTCAAGACGGATTCACCCTCACTCTCGTTAAAGTTTGACTAATTGGAACGATCGGAAGCGTGCAATTTCCGTTCAAGTGCTCCGGAACGAGCTGTTGTTTACCAGCAGCTGATTGAGTCCAACGCGGCTCGAATCCGGGCAAAGTCCACGCAGCGGTGGACCACGCGACAGCGCGTCGATCAAGCGGCCTTACTCGCCGGGCGTTGATCCACCGCGCCTTGCGCCGGCGGGCGATCCAGCAAGCCGTCATAGGCACGTAGCAATTCGGACTGCTCGATGTCCCAATTCAGCGTGGAACTGACGAATTCGTATCCATTCCGGCCCATCGCGGCAGCTTCGGTTGGGTGATCGAAAATCCATTCGATTTCGCGAGCGATCGCTTCCGGATCGTAAGGATCGACATAACGGATCGCGTTGGAGTCTCGAAACAGTTCGCGCCACACCGGAAAATCCGATGCAATGATCGGCAGACCGGTGGCCATGTATTCGAAGATCTTGACGGGATACGCCTCGCGGTAAGCCGGACTGTCGTGCAGCACGCACAAGCCGACTCGGCCCTGGCTCAAGAAGGACGGCACATCGCGAGTGTCCACAAATCCACTCCATTTGACGAACTGCCACCCGGCTTGCTCTTGAGCTTCGATTCGGCACTCATCCGGCACGATGTTCCCCGCCAGGATCAGTTCACAGGGGCGACGCTTCGCGACCAATTCAATGGCGCGGATCATCTCATGCAGGCCGCGCTGTTTCCCATTGCTGCCGCTGACATGCACGACCGTCGCCGCGCGTTGGTCGTAAGTCGACAGATCGCAGGTCGCATGTCGGTCCAACATGGGTAAGTTCCGGACGGCGAACGAGCGACGTTTGATAAAGCGATTCGAAATCCTCGGCGTCGCCCCAATAATTCGATCGACGCAGAACTGATACAGCCACTCGACAACGGTCATTGTCCACGACACGAGAAGCTTGAGTGGCCCTGGGATCCAATGCTTGTGAAAGACATTCCTCGGCATGTCTTCATGGACATCGTAAATCACCTTCATTCCAAACAGCTTGAGCACAAGCCCGATTAGCATGAGTTCCGGGTCGTGAAAGTGGCAGACGTCCGCTTTTTCTTCGCGAGCCAACCGAAAGAGTCGCCAATTTGCAATCAGCATCCGCTGCCAGCGGCGGTTGCACTTGGGAAACGTCCGAATGCGGACGCCGTCGACGACATCGTCCCGATCACCGGGCGCGAGGAACGTGACGTCGTGTCCGGCTTCCCGCAATGTCCGGCATTCCCGCAGCAAGATCCTGCTGTCATACGGCACATGGAGCGAAGTCATATGCACAATCTTACCCATCGGTTTCCACCTCCATTGATTGCTGCGTCCGATCACTGCATGAAATCGCCGCGCATGATTCGCAGAATCGTCGCGCGGGTGATAGTTCCGAAATCGAGGTAAGGTCAAGCCCCGTCTTCGGATGTCCGATGCACGACCGGAGTGGCTGCGGTCGGGAGTCGGCGCGAAAACGTGCCTGCGTCCGAACATGACGTCCCAAGATTCGTTCAGCGATGGGCCGGCCACCTGCGATCAAACATCACTGGCTACCTCTCGATGCCTACGAGAATATGGCCAGCCTATCGAAATGCCTTGCCGACGTGTTTAAGCGCATTGGGACATCATTTTGAATTGAGCATTCAATCACATAACCATCATGAGACAGTACCTGTGCCTACCTACTTAAGAGCGGCCCGTTTCGGGCGGGAACCGGCCCATCACACGTTGCGTGTAATCCATGTTGCAACCGGTCAGGATTCCGGATTCGTCGCTCAAGAGGTACATCGTCAGTCGCGCGACGTCGAGCGGCTTGATCAGCCGGCCGAAGGGCGACGCGGCTTCGCCCTGTTCCAGCCAGTCATCGGGGCTGCCCTGTTTGGCCTGCACGACATGTTCGCCAGGCGTGTCGGTCCAGCCCAAATTGATGCCGTTGACGCGGATGCGATCCCGTCGCAGCGTGTCTGCCACGTTTTTGGTCAGCGTGCTGAGGGCACCCTTCGTCGCGCTGTATGAAACGAGATTGTTCATGCCGCAGTACTTGGCGACGGACAGCACATTCACAATCGTGCCTTCGATCTTGTCGCGCCGCATGATCTTGACCGCTTCTTGAATCAGTAAAAACGGGCCGCGGACATTGACGGCGAATTGGTGATCCCAAAACTCAACCGTCGTGTCTTCGATCGTCCCGCGATTCGTGTCGGCCGCAGCGTTGACCAAACAGTCGACTCGGCCAAAGCGTGCCTCGCAGCGACGGACGACGTTGCGGCAGTCGTCCACGTCTGCCAAGTCGCAATGGACGAATTCACCGGTCGAACCGAGTTCATCGAGTCTCGCCGCCACCGCCGCGCCGCGATCATCGTTGCGTCCGCAAACGACGACGCCCGCAGCTCCACGTTCGGCGGCGAGCAGAGCCGTCGCTTCACCGACTCCTTGGGTTCCGCCGGTCACGATGACGATTTTGCCGTCAATTCTGGACATCATCAGCACCTGTCGGATTCGCCATGGCCTGCGCCGCGAGCCGACGTCGCTTGGCATCAATGAAGGACTTGACGCACAGAAACGTGAAGACCAAACAGATCGCGGCAGTCGCCAACTGAAAACCGGTGGCACGATTGAAATCCGCCAGCCCCATGACTCCTTTAACGAGCGCTCCCAGACCACCCAGCAGCCCGATCAGAACGGCCCCGTGCATGGCGTGCATTCGCAGCTTGTCTTTATGCGCGATTGCCCCGCAAAGGATTAGCGGACCGCCAAGAAACGCCGGGATTAAGGCCGTCTTGCTAAGGTTCTCGGGCGTTGAGCCGAAATAGGCGACCAGCCCGAGGATGACCAATACCAAACCAAATAACACTGTGATTCGAGGCAACTGTTTTTCCTTTTTGATCTTTGGATTCGAGTTGTGGGTTTCGTGGGTGAGCCGTTGGCCGTAAGGCCTCGGGCACAGGTCGGTGCCCGGACGCTTACGCGTCACGGCTCACGGTTGCGGTCGAGTCGCGTCGTACTACCGTCAGCCGGAGGCGTACGCGTGATTAGGGTGTTGAAAACTCGCTCTTGACTGACGAATTCTTTGGCGCAGGTTTCGTGCAAGGGGTGGCTGGG
>JAQBZS010000202.1 GCA_027622115.1 Planctomycetota bacterium
ATTCACCGATCGGTTGAGCGGCTCCATTGAACTTTGAACCACCCGACCCCAGCGTTACGTCGCGAAGATTTGCAACCGGATTCGATCTGCGCCACCGGCCTGAACTGCATCTTGGAACAACTCGCCTCCGGGTCTTTCGGAGTGGATCGAGAGTTGATCCGGCACGCACAGGTTGGACGATTGCGTGAGGTCGTCGGGGATTTCGCTCGGGTTGGCCGAATCCGCGAAGACGACACCGCCGGTCACTGCCGCGCGGCAGCCGTGTTCCATCCAGTGAAACGCCAGAAACCGCCGTCTCCCAGATAGCCGTTCGAATCAAATTCGATGCCGGTCTTGGCGGACAGCTTTTGTTTGAGTTGGTCGATCTTGTTGGGATCCATTTGCGAGTTCCAGCATTGGCAACTGTTAGGGAAGGTGGTCGAGGTCTGCCAAATCTTTGTGCCGACCGCTGGCGAGCTTGTTGGTTTTCAAGTCTTCGAGACCGATGATCGGAACTTGAAAACCATCAATATCTGCCATGGCTCGGTTCCCGTGACATTGTTCAAAGTCCACTCCGTCAATTGTCGTCAAGACTTCAATCCGAACCGGTGGGACCCCCATTCGCACGATTTTGTTCTCAGCCAGGAACATCTCCGCAGACAGCTGCGTCTGCCCGAAACCAAATTCACCAATGGCCGCAGCGATACGAGCGGCGTTCTCCGGTGATCGCCTGACCCAAACGTCGATGTCCTGAGTCGCGCGAGCGTAGCCGTGAAATCCGACCGCCCAGCCGCCGATGAGCAGGTATTCAACGTTGTGGGAATTCAACAACTTCAAGAAATCGCTGAAGTCTGGCGGAAGCTGCGGGGCCATAGTTCATCAATCGTAGTCGTTGGATGTGTTCCAAGCGGGCTTGTGGCGTCTGGTTATGCCACCACTCCGTGGTCTCGACGTCTTCGAAATTCGAGCTGACCGAAATCGCCGTGCGGTCAAGCCGCTGGTGATCCCCATGTTCGTTCATCAGAGCCTCCCTCGCCGGTCAAATTCGTCACGAACTCGGTCCAGTAAAGAAACGCTTTGAGCATTCTTAAGTTGTTCCACGCGTTGCTCGACCGCCCGCATCTGCGACTCGATTTCTTCTCGATGGTCCAGGTAATAGGCCAGAGCCGCATGGATATCGGCGAGTGTGATTTGCGGAAACGCCTGTGCGATCTCGGCGGGGGATTGGCCGCGAAGGTTGTGCCAGACGTGAATGTCCCAGACTCGAATACGAGTTCCCGCAATGCAGGGCTTGCCACCGCACACTGCGGGGTCGGATTCCACGTGGTTGATGAGCGTTGTCATATCGTCCTCGGTCTCATGAGCCGGCTTCGTGATTGTCATGGCACAGGCGGCAGCCAACATCTGTGTTTTCATCATCGTACCAGCGTGAATCGAGGACGTGATACCAGACGTCGTGGAACTCCGGCGCGTCGGTCTGGCCGTTACTTCGCCAGGCTTCCAATCGTTCGTGGCTCGGGCACAGCGCTGCGGCGGCGTCGATCAACAGCCGCAACAGGTCAGTGAATTGACCCCGAAGCGAGTCGAGCCTCGGATTCACGAACAGGAGTGATGATCAGAAATCCTCGGCGGACAAGCTGTTTGTGAGGTCGGTGATAAGCACCGACAGGGTTTAGCAGCTTCGCTGGGCAAACGAAAAAAGGCTCCACGGTTTCCCGCAGAGCCTTTCAAATGAATCTTCACCGACAGCAGGTTCGGGGCTTTGACTAGCGACCGCCTCCGCTGTTTGCTCGACGCGTGACTTCTCGAACATCGATTGCAATCACGCGATAGGTACCACTCTCTTTCTTCGCTTGGAACGAGACAATCGTGGTCTCGCCGCCGCGAATCGACATTCGCTTGACGCCGCCTTGATCACGGACTCGACCGCTGAGCGACGGCTGCTTCATGGCTTGTGAGAGCGTCGACAACGTGTCGGGTTTCACTTTGCCGTTACGCAGGTCGGCAGCCACACCCTTGGCGGTTGAACTGATGAATTCCTTGTAGCCGTCTTTTTCGCCACGACCGAGTTTCAACACGATCTGCTGGACAGCGTGTTCGGCGGAGCCTTCTGGGAAGGACGGCGGCTTGCCACCACCACCTTCAGCACCGGGGCCTCCACCTGGAGCGCCTTCGTATCCATTGCCGCCGGGAGCACTGTCGCCAGCGAGGGCTCCGGGAGCTTGAACGCCCGCGCTGTAATCCGGAGTCGCGCCAACACCGGCCGGCCCGCCGAGTTTGCCGTCAACGGGTGCATTGGCCGGAGCACCGCCGGGCGCGTTGGGATCGGCGTTGTAGCTTCCACCTGGGCCGGGTGCCGCACCCGGAGTACCACCAACGGCACCGGAATCCGGCACGCCGCCTGGAGTGTTGTAGTTGGTAATCGGGGCACCATCAGGGCCGGGTGCTCCGTTTGGAGTACCGACAGCACCGGAATCCGGCACGCCGCCGGGAGTGTTGTAGCTGGTGATGGGGGCTCCATCAGGACCGGGCGCTCCGTTTGGAGTAACGACAGCACCAGAATCGGGGACGCCACCGGCTCCATCAGGACCGGGTGCTCCGTTCGGAGTACCGCTTGGGGTGTCGTAGCTGGTAATAGCGTTGGGATCACCACCTGGGGCTCCTGCTGGAGCGAAGCCGCCGTCTGCCCCGGGAGCCGCACCGAACTTGTCGCCGTTGGCTCCGGGCGCGGCTGCGTAATTGGTGCCATCTCCGCCCGGCGCGCTCGCATAGTTGTTGCCGTCAGCACCCGGTGCCGCAGCATTATTGATTCCATTTGCACCAGGTGCGCCAGGCGCCCCGGGTGCGGCAGCGTTGGTCCCTCCTCCAGTCATGTCCGCCGGTGCGGCTTCACCGCCCGTGGAAGATTTGGACGAAGTCTCTGTGGTGCTGGAATCACTGCCACAACCGACAAGAACCAACATCGCCAACGCCGCAAGCATTTGTTTAAGGGGCAGTTTCGCCATGCGTAAGCCTCTGGAGAAAGGTGGCGGGACACTTAGATCAGACATAGCCAACCGTGCGGTTCATTGAAACCTGCGGCAGCATCCGCGTCAAGACGGCGTGGTAATTCGTAACGTAGACGCGAGAGAATCATGCGACGAACACGTTTCTCAGTCGGGATCGGGCAAACCTTGTTGCACTCGGATTTCCCACGCTTTGAGCTTTTCTTCGGACATGCCGCCCGCGCGTTCGATATTCAGTAGTGCGTCGCGTTTGACGGTCGGCAGGTGTGCTTTGACCGCCAACCGCCCGTCGCGACCGTACTGAAACGTGACCTCGACCGGAGTCTTGGCGGGCAAGCCGGCCGGCAGATCGGTCACGATGCATTGGCCGATCATGGTGGCGTTGTTGCCGCTGGCGTCGCCGCCTTCCACCACATTCACCAGCACGCTGCGCTGGTCGCTTTTCAGCGTGGGGAATTTGCAGCGACCCTTCACCGGCAATCGTGTGTTTTTCGGAATCATGATTCGGCGACGTTTCATGCCTGTGTTGGCTTCGACTCCCAGGATGCCGAGATCATGCGAGCACACATTTCGCACGGTCATGCCGGCGGACTCCGAACCAAGCCGCTTCAGCAGAAACCCCGCATAAATCGCGGCCCCGTGCGCCACCGCTTCATCCGGAGACAACGAACGGTCCACGGAAATCGACGTCTCGCGCTCCAACATGGAGTGGATCATCGGCATCCGAGTCGAACCGCCCACCAACAGCAACCGCGTGAGATCGCTCCATTGCAACTTGGCCTCGCGGAGCACCTTCTGGCACGTCAACAGCGTACGGTCCACGAGGTCTTCCGAAATGAATTCCAGTTTTGTGCGAGTCAGAGAAGTGCGTAGCTTGTTGCCTTGGTACGTAAAGAAAAGTTGCATTTCTTCGCGAGACGACAGTGCGTGCTTCGCCTGCGCGGCTTGGGTCATCAATGTCTGGTACGCCACGGCGTCTTCTCGCGGATCGACATCGAATTCGTCGATAAACTCTTCGGCCATGTAGTCCACGATTCGGCGGTCCCAATCGATGCCGCCGAGATACACGTCGCCTGCCGTGGCTATGGCGTTGTAGTTCCGGCCTTCGATTTCCATCACGCTGACGTCGAACGTCCCGCCACCCAGGTCATAAACCAGAATCACTTCGCGTTCGTGACTTTGCCCATCCGCGGTCAAGAATCCCTGTTGCACGCCGTAGGTGATGGCTGCGGCAGTGGGTTCGTTGATGATGTCGATGACGTCGAGGCCCGCCAGTCGACCGGCATCTTGCGTGGCCTTGCGGCACGGTTCGTTGAAGAACGCCGGCACGGTGACCACCGCCTTGTCGAACGGCCCCAGCCTCAACTCCGCGTCGGCCTTGAGTTTCCGTAGAATGATGGCCTGCACGACTTCCGGCGGGATGTGTTCGCCGCGAATCGTTTTCTCGAAGACGTCTTCACCCATGTCGCGTTTGGCGAATTGCGCCACGCGCTCGGGTTCGAACTCGGCCGCATTGACGGCTTCTTTGCCGACGATCGCGCCGTGGCGATCAAAGAAGGCCACGCTGGGTGTGGTCAAATCCCCTTCCGCGTTGGGGATCGTCCACGGGCGACCATCGGCATCGAGATGTGCCACGCAGGAAAACGTCGTGCCTAAATCAATGCCGACTATGGGGACGGGACGATCGGTCATCGTGCTCTATGACTGCAATGCGGCGAATCGGGCCGCTGGATGACATGACAAGGAATTGAGCAATTATGGAAACTCGACCGGTATCTTTCACGCAAGCGACCGGCGATCGGCGGGAAATTCTTCGAATGGAACTCCGAGATCGCTCGCACTACGACGCTCGCCTTGTTGGAGTCACCTTCGCTCGCGGTTATCATCGTGTCTCAAGTCCCAGCTCGTTCCGAGCGAGTTCACACAGGCGGTTGGAGTGCTTTCATGCGTGCGAATGTGTTGCGTTGTTTGATCTTGGCGGTGACATGCGGCTTCGCGGGCTCGTCGATTCATGCGGAACCGACGACGCCGGGAATCTCGAAATCGCGGCCGAAATCCGGGCCGTTCGTCGAGATCAAAGGCGGCTACATGGTGCCGTATTCCGCCAAGATTCCCGGAACCGACGCGGTCTATGAAATGGTGCCGATTCCCGGCGGCACGTTCGTCATGGGCAGCCCCGCGACCGAGAAAGGTCGCAAGGCTCACGAAGGCCCGCAGTTCGAAGTTCGTGTCGAACCGTTTTGGATGGGCAAGTACGAAGTCACCTGGGCGGAGTACAAGTCGTTCATGTCGATGTACAACGCCATGAAAGACATCGTTTCGTTTCGCAACACGCTCAGGGCCGGAGCCACCGCGAACAAATCCATCAAGCAACGCAAAGCCGCCCTGCTCGTCGAACTAAAAAACAACAAATTGCTCGACGCAGCCCTCAAACGCAAAGTGGCCGACGTCGATGCCATCACCGCTCCGACTCGCTTGTACGAACCAAGCTTTACGTTCGCAAAGGGAGCCGACCCTCGACAGCCCGCAGTCACAATGACGCAGTACGCCGCCAAGCAATACACCAAATGGTTGAGCAAGCTGACCGGGCAATCATTCCGACTGCCAACGGAAGCGGAATGGGAATACGCCTGCCGAGCCGGTTCCAAGACCGCGTATTCGTTCGGTGATGATCCCGCCAAACTCAAGGACTATGCCTGGTTCGCCGCAAACAGCGATTCGCGGCAGCAGAAGGTTGGACTGCTGAAGCCGAACGCGTTCGGACTGTATGATATGCATGGCAACGTGGCCGAATGGGTCTACGACGAATTGACGGAAAAGTATCCGTCGCCCAAGAAACAGCCGGTCGATGCGGTCGATGCCGTGGCATGGCCGGAAGTCGCGTTTCCACGAGTTGTTCGCGGTGGGCATTGGGACTCGTCGGCCAGTGAAGTCCGTGCCGCCCATCGCTTGGGTTCGGACGACGAAGCGTGGAAACTCGTTGACCCGAACATTCCACTGAGCCCGTGGTGGTACACGAGCGATCCGGCTCGCGGGGTCGGCATGCGGATCGTCCGTACGTTGGATGCACCGGACGAAAAACTCCGGAAGAAGTATTGGGAGATCGACCACGACGACATTCTGTTCGATGTCGAGGATCGTCTCGCCGAGGGTCGTGGCGTCAAGGAAAACGTTTCACGGGATTTGCAGCAGGTCATCCAGCAAGTGCTGACGATCAAGAAGAAAATCGACAAGGAATAGCGGATGAAACATCTTCTACAATTCTCAATTATCGCCGCGGCGCTGGGCACCAGTGTTTTCGCCGACGAGTCCCTCAAGGCCGATGATTCCGTCTTCGCAAAAGACATCAAGCCGCTGTTGGAGCAGCATTGCATCAAGTGCCACGGTGCCAAGAAGAAGGAATCCGGCCTGCGGCTCGACCTGAAATCCGAGGCGCTAAGCGGTGGCGATTCCGGCGCGGCAATCGTCCCCGGAGACGCCGAGGCCAGTCTGCTTATCAAGTACATTTCGGGCGCGGATCCGGAACGCATCATGCCGCCCGAGGGCGACCGGTTGACCAAGACCCAAGTCGCCAACTTTCGCGAATGGATCGACGCCGGCGCCGAATGGCCGGATGGGATCACCGTCGGAGCGGCTCGACAGACCGCACAACACTGGGCCTATAAGCCGCTAAATCGACCTCAAGAACCGTCGTTGAAAACCGGGGCCGAATGGGTGCGGAACCCAATCGACACCTTTGTGCTGGCGAACTTGATCAAGCATGGCATCACGCCGTCGCCCGAGGCTCATCGAGTCACTCTGATCCGCCGATTGAGCCTTGATCTGCTTGGTCTGCCGCCGACACCACAAGAGGTCGATGCCTTCATCAGCGACAAATCACCGGCGGCCTACGAGCAGTTCGTGGACAGGTTGCTGCGGTCGCCGCACTTTGGAGAACGCTGGGGCCGGCATTGGCTGGACAAAGCTCGCTACGCGGACAGCGATGGCTACGAAAAGGATCGTCCTCGTCCGGATGCGTGGCGTTATCGTGACTGGGTCATCAACGCAGTCAACGACGACATGCCGTTGGACCAGTTCACCATCGAGCAACTTGCGGGCGACATGCTGCCCAACGCCACCGACATGCAGCGACTCGCCACCGCCTTTCATCGGCAGACGCTGACCAACACGGAAGGCGGCACGGACCAGGAACAGTGGCGAGTCGAAGCGGTGTTCGATCGAGTCGAAACGATCGGCACGGTGTGGTTGGGACTGACGGTCGGGTGTGCGCGTTGCCACAGCCATAAGTATGACCAGATCAGTCACCGCGAGTACTACCAGTTATTCGCGTTCCTCAACAACGGTGACGAGACCAACGCCAACGTGCCCAAGTCAGCCGCCGAGTTGAAGAACTACGAAGTCGCCAAAGCCAAACACGATGCACTCGTGGCACCGCTACAAAGGCAACTGGATGCCGCACGCGGTGAACTCGCCAAGAAACTGCCGGCGTGGGAAAAGGGCATTCAGGCCAAGTTGGCGGAATTGGCGAAGGACGAAATCCAGTTTCACAAGTTGGAGATCTCGCGAGTCGCCGCCAAGAGTGGTGCCCAGTTCACCGTGCAAAAGGACGGCTCGTACTTGGTGGGCGGTACGAATGCCGACACCGATCAATACACGATCGACGCCGCAATCTCGCTCGACAAGATCACCGGCTTTCGACTGGAAGCATTGGCCGACAAGTCCCTCCCGAAAGGCGGACCCGGTCGCACTCCCAACGGCAACTTCGTGTTGAATCAGTTTCAAGTCACGCTGTCGCCCACGTCCGATCGAGATCTCGTGCAACAGCCGGTGAAGTTTGCCTCGGCCTCTGCGGACCACAACCAAAAGGGCTGGGACGTGAAGGGAGCCATCGACGCGGATCCCAAGTCCGGCTGGGCGGTTTCGCCGGAATTCAACAAGAACCACCACGCAATCTTTCGCACGACCGAAGCGATCCGATCCGACGACGGCAAGCTGTTTTTGCGATTCACGCTTGAGCAGCAGCACGGGACGCAGCACAACCTCGGCCGATTCCGCGTGATGGCCATGACCGGCACGCGAGCGAACGACGTCGTGCCGGAAGCCGTCCGCGTCGTGTTGAATATCCCTGCGGACAAACGCGACGACAAACAGCGGCAACAAGTGCTCGATCACTTCATTTCCCAAGATGCCGTTGCCGCGAAGCTCGGAAAAGACCTGGCCGACTTGCAGAAGAAGGCTCCGGCTTCTCCGAACATGAGCGTCCGCATCATCGGCGAACGAGCGTCGAATCGACGGAAGACCCGTATCATGCGGCGTGGCGATTTCCTTTCGCCGATGGGTGAGGTTGAACCGGTGACGCTGTCGACGTTGCACACTCTGCAACCCGCCAAGAAGGACTCGGAACGCAGCCGGCTGGATTTTGCGAAGTGGCTGATGTCCGAAGACAACCCGCTCACGCCGCGAGTCCTCGCGAATCAAGTGTGGTTCAATTTGTTCGGTGCCGGCTTGGTCACCACGCTGAACGACTTCGGCGTCCGTGGCGATCGGCCCGCGCTACCCGAGCTGCTGGATTGGCTGGGGACGGAATTCCGACAACTCGGCTGGAGTCGGAAAGCGTTCATCAAGCGGATTGTGATGTCTGCGACGTACCGGCAGTCGTCGTATCATCGGCCCGAATTGCAGGGCGTCGATCCGAGAAATCGACTGTTGGCTCGGCAAAACCGAGTTCGCTTGCAGGCCGAGAGCATTCGGGACGCGGTGTTGGCGGCATCAGGATTGTTGTCTCGCAAGGTGGGCGGGCCGAGTGTCTTTCCGCCCATGCCTGCCGAGATCGCGGCGTTGAGCTATGCCAACAACTTCAATTGGGCCACGAGCAAAGGCGAGGACCGCTACCGCCGCGGCATGTACACATTCTTCAAACGTACGGCTCCGCACCCAAATCTGACAATGTTCGACTGCCCGGATTCAAACACCACGTGCGTTGAACGCCGCACGTCGAACACTCCACTTCAAGCGCTGACAGTGCTGAACAACGAGACTTTCGTCGAAGCCGCGAGAGCGTTGGCGAGGCAAGCGACGTCCGATGTGAATTCCGCCACCGACTCATCCCGAATTGCGATCGCGCTCCGCGCTTGCGTCGGACGAATGCCTTCCGAAGTGGAAACCCACGCGTTGGAAACACTCGTCCGAGAGGCTCGCCAGTGGTACGCGGGTCACGAAGACGACGCCAAGAAGCTCGCCGGTGGAATGCTGCCCAAGGACATCAAGCCGGCCGAATTCGCCGCGTGGGTGGCAACCGCCCGGATCGTGCTGAATCTCGACGAAGTCATCATGCGCGAGTGACGCCGTTGACTGTGTCGGCGTGAGGGGGTCTGGCTTACGTATTTCAGATTTGGCGGGCAGTGGACTTTGGCTTCATCAAGAATGTCAAACCGCCAAATCTGAAAGCCGT